>PMOK01000139.1:0-16858 GCA_003162425.1 Bryobacterales bacterium
TTCGCCACGGTTTCTACATAATAGAGGAAATGCCGCGACGTGTCAATAGCCGAGTTGCAAATGTAACCATCGCGCGGAGTACCGGTATAGACTGCTTGGAGTGCTCAGCCGGTATTTTAGGTTCTAAACATTCCTGGAACCTAACTCGGGCGAAGAGCGTACGTCCAAGTGATGAGCAAGCGTTTCCGTTAAGGAGCTGATGTGAATTCAGAAGGTAGAACACTAATATCGCTTTCGAGCGTTTCGAAAGTCTTTACCACGGACGAAGTGGAAACCCACGCGCTGGCGGGAATTGAACTGCATATTCGCAAGGGCGAGTATCTTTCCATTTCCGGCCCTTCGGGCTGCGGCAAGTCCACCTTGCTCGCGATCCTGGGTTTGTTGGACACGCCCTCGGATGGTAATTACGTTCTGAACGATACTCGTGTAGATCAAATGAAGCTCTCCGAGCGCGCCCGTGTGCGCAATCGCGAGATCGGCTTCATCTTCCAGGCTTTCAACCTGATTGGCGATCTCACGGTATACGAAAACGTCGAACTGCCGCTCACCTATCGCAACATGCCCTCTTCAGAGCGGAAGAACCTGGTGCGCGATGCGCTGGAGCGGGTGGGCATGTCCCACCGGATGAAGCATTATCCGTCGCAGCTTTCCGGCGGCCAGCAGCAGCGTGTCGCGGTGGCGCGAGCCTTGGGAGGACATCCGTCCATCCTGCTTGCCGATGAGCCCACCGGCAACCTGGATTCAGCGAACGGTGAAGCCGTGATGACACTGCTGAGCGAGCTCCACAAGGAAGGCGCAACCATTTGCATGGTGACGCACGATCCGCGCTACGCCCGCTGTGCTGAGCGCAGTATCACGCTGTTCGACGGCCGGATTGTCGAAGAAGTTGTGATGTCGCAGGCATCGGCGACGGCGTAAGGTAAAGTTAGCAGGCGAAAGCGTCTGCCCCACGTTACTTGTGCTGCGTCTCCCAGTCGTATTTGATCTGAGGATCGTTGTAAGGGATGCGGCCTTCGTCCTTGGGGTTGTAGAACCGGTCCGTCACATAAACCAGCAAGCCGGGGTCAGCTCCAATCACTTTGTAGCCGTGCGCTATCCCTGGTGGAATAAAAATCTGCCAAGGCCGCAACGTTCCGGCATACATCGTATTGCGCGCACCGAATGTGGGAGATTGCTTGCGCAGATCCACCAGCGCTACCTGGAACATGCCCTGGACGGGCACCCAGCAGTCGGTCTGATGGCGGTGAAAGTGGAACGCCTTGATGGTGCCTGGATAGCTGAGCGCGGCGGAAACTTGCGTCGATTCGGTGGGGAACTCCGCGGCCAAGCCTTGGCCCACCCTCAGAACTTCCAGGAAATAGCCGCGATCGTCGGGCCACAACGGATAGGGCTTGATCCGGACGCCGGGAATCAGGTCTTTGGAATCCGGCGCGAGAATTACCTGGCCCAGACCTTTCTCGCACTCGGGTGTTGCGATCTCGATTGCTGCCTGATCGCTGACTGCGGAACTCATGGCTTCACCAGCACGGCTTCAGAATTCTTGGTCCGCGTCTCGGCCACCAGATTGGCCGCGCGCAGCAGCGACTCGAAGGTGCCCGCATCGGTCCACCAGCCGTCCAGGTGACCGTAGCTCATGGAACCTTCCCGGATGTAGGCGTTGTTGACATCGGTGATCTCTAGTTCCCCACGCCCGGACGGAACCAGCACGCGAACCTTCTCGAACACGGTCTCGTCGTACATGTAGATGCCGATCACGGCGTAATTGGATTTGGGGTGCTTGGGTTTCTCTTCGATACTGGCGATGCGGCCATCGCGGATCTCGGCCACGCCGAACCGTTCGGCATCCGGTACTTCCTTGAGCAGGATCTTGGCGCCCGTGGGCTGCTGCTTGAACTCCTCGACAGCTTCCCGGACGTTGCCTTGGATGATGTTATCGCCTAAAACCACGCAGATCTTTTGGCCGTCGGCGAAGTGTTCAGCCAGCGCCAGCGCGTCGGCGATGCCTCCCTCGCCCTCCTGGTAGGTGTAATCCAGGTGTTTCAACCCGAATTCCCGGCCGTTGGCCAGCAACCGCAGGAAGTCTCCGGAATTCCGGCCGCCGGTGACCACCAGGATCTCGCGAATGCCGGCATCCACCAGGGTCTGGATGGGGTAATAGATCATGGGCTTGTCGTAGATCGGCAACAAGTGCTTGTTGGTGATCTTGGTTAGAGGAAATAAGCGGCTGCCCGTGCCGCCCGCTAGAACAACGCCTTTCACGTTTGGAATATAGCACAGTCCAGCGTTTTTGAGACATTACGGTAGTACTGGAACGTTCAGGAGAGAGCTAAACACAAAACGCCACTTCCTCTTGCGAAGAAGTGGCGTGATGAGAAACCGAAGAGAGCGCTGCTAGTTTGACGACTTTGCTAGAGTGTTACGCAGTTTCGTGCCTGCAAAGAGTGCCAGCATCAGGCCACCTAGGATAAATGCATAGCCTCTGGGCTCTGGTGTGGTGGTGGTGACGAGCTTCAAATTGTCGACGCCGATGGCGGCCGGCCAGTCTTGGAACGAAAGCGAGGTGACGCCCGTGAGGGTGAAGTTTCCAGATGTGCCAATGTATTGAGGAGCCAACTCGTGAGAGCTGTCGGGAGATTTGACAGAGTTACCGTCCCCGGTTCCCGGCGTTATGCCCCAAAAAGTCTGGCTGACAGTGGGCGATCCTCCGCTGGCGCTGAAACTCAGGTCCGGTTGATTGGGATAGTATCCACCGACTGCGGCGCCGCCGCAACTGCTGGCATTCAGGACCTGGCAAGTGATGTCGGGAAATATCTGGTAGTCGAAACTGAAGGTTCCAGTAAACGAGTACCCCTTCGAGAGTGTGATCGTGATCCCTTGGGATAGCTGGCTATCGCCGCTACCATTGGGATTCGTTGCCATGTTGGAAATGTAATTGTCGTTGCTGTAGGCAAATGGTGTAACCGCGTTATTCGTAGCGCCTTCACTGTTGCCCAGAGTGAGTGAGACGCCATTCGGCCCAACCACATTCCCATCGGCGTTATACTGCTGAGCCACCGCTACTTTATCGGATACTTGAACGCAACCAGAACACCCGATTATGCTATCCATATAGTTGGCGATGTTCGTGGACTGATTTGCGATGGACGCGGTCAGTGACGGTCCTGAGCTGGCATAATTGAACGTGAAAAGGTAATCGGCGCGGGCCGAGCCTGCCGAGCCGAGGAGTACTAACATCCCGGCGCACACTGCTATTCGTTGCTTCATAATCTCTATTAGAGCCCTCCGAAGGCCACAGTCAGTATCTCAACGATGGCGGAAAATCTCAAGTACCAGAGAGCCAAAATAGTACCATTGGGATGAGGCGTTTCTCTGGTACTTGGCTGGCTATTTCTGGGTGCGCCGCAGTCGGAACTGATACGTAGTGAACGCTAGCTCACATGTAGATCCCAATCGCGGTAGCGGATGTGCAGAGGTCTTACCGCGCTTCGGATGCAGCAGTGGGTTTCTTGGACGCAAGAGTCTCGCGCGCCCTATCCAGCAGCGCCTTCGAAGATCCCAGCGAATCTACAGCCTTTAGCACTTCGGGATCGTTGCGTCGCGCGATTTGCTCCGATACATCCTTGCTGAAGGCGGTGACCAGGAGCTCTTCACGTAGCCGGTCGGCAATCCAGGGACGATCACGGTCAAATTCTTCGGCCGTGAACTGAAGGCCTTGCTTGGTAATGAACGACCGGAAGCTATCGACGACTTCACTGTCAGGTTTCCATTCCTTGGTGACATGAGTGTTGGGGTGAGTAGCAAAGAACTCGGGCGCGTAAAAGAAGAAGGCGGAGGTGTTCCCGGCCATCAATTGCAATTGCGCTTCGAGCTTGGTCAACTTTGGGGTCTCGTATTTTTCATCCGGCGTGATTCCATCACCGCCGAACACCACCCTGCCGCTATCGGTCTTCTTCATGTCCTTCGGATCGTAGTGGCCCTCATTCCGGCTGAGGTATTCGTAAAATCCCTGATGGGCATAGTCGCGCTGGATGAGGCGGCCGCTGGGGGTGTAGTATTTGGCGATGGTCAACAGCAGCGCGCTATTTCCGTATAGCGGAAACGGCGCCTGCACCAAGCCCTTCCCGAAAGTGCTCTCACCCAGGATCCAAGCCCGGTCATGATCCTGCAGGGCGCCGGAGAGGATCTCGGACGCCGAGGCAGTGCCGCGGTCCACCAGCACCACCATGGGGTACTCGCGTCCGCCCCGCTCGCCATGCTTGGCGACAAACTTGGTTTCAGCCGATGCGCGGCCGTGATGCGACACCACCAGTTGGCCTTTGCGCAGAAAATGATCGGCCACGTTGACACATTCCTGCACCAGGCCCCCTCCGTTCTCGCGCAGATCCAGAACCAACCCTTCGATCTGGCTCTCGGGGAAACGCGCCAGCGCACTGTCCACCTCGTGGCTGGTGGTTTCGTTGAAGGCCTCTATTTTCATGTACGCAATTCCGGGACGCAGCCAAAAAGTGGTCACGCTATCACGGGGGACGTTATCGCGGGATAAAGAAAAGTGCAGCGGCTCCGGGCTTCCCACCCGCCGGGCGGTGATAGTCACCGGAGTTCCGCGAGGACCTTTCAGCATGGTGGAGACCTGTGGCACGGTGGCGTGCTCCGTGTTGGTGTCGTTCACAGCGATGATCTCATCGCCGGGTCTCAATCCGGCGCGGAATGCGGGAGACCCTTCGAAGGGCCACATCACGATCACTTTGCCTTGGGGCGCGCCCACCCACATTCCTACGCCGTAATAGTGGCCGGCTTGGCCTTCGCGCAGCAGTTGATACGCCTTGGGGTCGAAAAAATTCGAGTGCGGATCGAGTGTACGAAGCATGCCCGGAATTGCTCCGCGGTAGACGGAGCGGTCCGGATCCACTTTGTCAGCGAAGTTCGTCTCCACTGCTTCGTAGACTTGGGTGAACTTCTTGATGCTTGCGTTTACATCCGCTTCGGATTGAGCCGCAAGGTTGGAATGTATCGGGCTGTAGAAAAGAGCCAGCAGAGCGAACCGCAGGCACCAGCGGGAGATGCGCATTTTTGTGAAAACCTCTGACGTTACCATGGTATCAGTAATTCATTCGGAGCCGCGACCGGCAGGAAGCGCTACCAATACCCGCCCTAGGGCTTTGCGATTTGATAACGCTTCCTTCCGGTCGCGGCTCGGTTTGCGGGATCGGAAGATTCCATATTCAGGCCGTGCATTAATGACGTGTGGGTGGACGATAGGTTTCCACCCAGATTCGCCGGCCATCGGTCCGAACGGTGATCAGTCCCTGCGAATCCGTACGCAACGCGCCGGCCCGATGCTCGGCCAGCCGTTCCAGCACCAACGGATGAGGATGGTGGAAAGAGTTCTCAAATCCGTCCGAGATCACCGCGAACGTAGGTGACACAGCGTCCAGGAACTCAGCCGTGCTGGATGTATTGCTGCCATGGTGGCCCACTTTTAGGACGTCGGCGCTGAGCGGCTGTCCGCCGGCGAGAGCGCGCAGCTCCATGGGCTTCTCCATATCGCCAGTGAGCAGGAATGAGCGTTGGCGATAGGTGAGACGCATGGCCAGCGAGTCGTTATTTTTGGGGCTGGCGGAGGGCACATAGTCGGATGGCGGCGAGAGGATCTCAATGTGCGCGCCGCCGAAATCAAAGCACCTGCCGCTTTGCATCGCGATGATCTTCACACCCTGCGCGTCCGCTTTCTGCCGCACCAGAGACCAGGCCTCGCTCGCGGGCGTGGCCCCGGTCCACAGTTCGGCGGGATGAAAGTTTTCGATGAGAGCCGGCAGCCCGCCGGCATGATCGTCATGGGCGTGCGTCAGCACTACCACGTCCACCTTGCGGATGGAGCGCCTCCAGAGATAAGGCGAGACCACGTCCTCGCCGATATCGATTTTGGACTTGGCGTGGTGTCCGAAAGTGAGAATTCCGCCACCATCCACCAGCATCAGCTTGCCGTCCGGAAACGCTACCAGCAGGCTGT
This sequence comes from Bryobacterales bacterium, assembly GCA_003162425.1. GTDB lineage: Bacteria > Acidobacteriota > Terriglobia > Bryobacterales > Bryobacteraceae > Palsa-89. The sequence goes on from PMOK01000139.1 coordinate 6,011, forward strand.
CGCCCTGGCCGACATCGATGACGGTCAGCTCGAGCTGTCCGGCCCAAAGCTCGGGTGGAAAAGGATGCCAGAACAGGAGGATGAATAAGAACAGTACGGCGCTGCCTGTTACCCAACGCGCCAAGCGGGGCGGACCCCCTGGTCCACGGCCGACGCCCTGGTCGGCCTGCTGGAGCATTTGATCGTGCTTGAGGTGCGGGTCCGGGGGGACCCGCGCGGACCTGGGGGTCCGCCCCACTGCGAATGCAAAGGCCACTAGCGCGGCGGAAAATCCGACAGCCAGCCACAGCGGAGGATCGGCCACGCGCCAGGCCGGCTCAAAGCGCAGATGCCAATCGGCTACTCTTTGCCCCGCCACCAGCAGCCACTCAGCTAGCATCGCTACGAAATGCCAGCCGGTAAAGATGGCGACAAAGCCGATCGGAACAACCAGTGCGAGCAAGGGAACAACCAGTACATTCGCCGAAAATCCAGAGAGCGAGATGCGATGAAAGTAGAGTGCCATCGGCAAAGCGAGCCCGATCTGAATGGCAGTGGAGATGACCGCCATCTCATAAGCGTAGAGGGCCAGCCGGGCCACCAAGGCCAGCGCCCGCACCAGCCAGCCAGCCGGAATTTTGAGGTAACAGGAGAACGTTTCAGCTAGCAATCGCAGCTCGACGCGGAATTGGGCGGCTACGGGAGGCAGCCTAGGGTCGCGGCTCGCCTCCGTGATCCCGGCAAGTCCCCGTGAAAATGGCAAAGAGCTGGCTTCGAGCAGCGGGACCGCCAAAGCCGCGATCGCCGCAACAGAGAGAAACGACAACTGGAAGCCGGCATCGAACAATTGGCTCGGGTCCCAGATCAGGTAAACGATGGCTAAGCCGGCCAGTAGATTCAGCAGCCTTCGACGCCGATAGAAGTATCGGCAGGCCAGGTAAAGCGTGAACCCCCCGGCCGCGCGCACTGCTGGAGCGTTGAATCCGGAAACCAGCGCGTAGAGCCACGCGCCGCACGCCGTCAATGCCAGTGCGCCGAGCTCGGCGACAAAACAGATTCGCAGCAGAAACAGCAGAAACGCAGCCAGTACCGTTATGTGCAACCCATTGATCACCAGCATGTGATAGGTGCCGGTACGGCGAAAATGGTCGGTCCAAATCTTTTCGAGCTTGCTCGACTCGCCGATGAGTGTGGCTTCCATGATGCCCGTCGCGTAAGGATCACCTTGATAGAGTCTTTCGATACGATTGAGCGCAGCCGTGCGTAACGCAAAAATTCCCGCGAGGAATTTGGACCCACATCCTCCGGGCTGAAGCGTGATGGAACGGTCCACGGGTACGGATGCAGTCCAATAGATGTGGCTGCGCGCAGCATAGCCTTGGTAATCGAATGCGCCAGGGTTATGGAAATTGCGCAGCGGGCGCACACGCGCCTCGAACTCTACTTTCTGGCCGTACCGCAGATCCGGAGGCGCTTGGCCGTCCGGGACTATCAGCGTCACACGTGCGCGCGCCTTGGGGGCAAGTTCCACGGTGAACTGATCACGTCCTTCATAGAATGCGGGAGGGCCCACTACGCAGCCGCTCAACAGGACCGTCTCGCGCGAACTTGCGTCGATCTCAGGAGTCCGTCCGGGCCGGTGTAGTTCGCTGATCAGGACACCGCAAAATAATAAGGCCACCAGGCCGCCAGCCCAGGCGACGTTGCGGGAGCGTCTTGCGGCCAGCAAGGTTAGTGCAATAAGAAGAGGGAGGGCAATGAGCAGCTCACCGGTCTCGAATCGGACCCAATGCGAGGCCAGAATGCCGCCAGCGAGCGCCAGGAGGGGCGCAACAAGAGGATCCTTCACGGGGCTCGCCAGGTTAGTGGCTGGGTTACGCTCAATTTCTCCGCAGGCCTAGGGATTTTAGCTGGTAAAATTCTGTAACCCGAGCCGGTGGAAGTTCTCCTGATCGAAGCTAACGCCGGGGATAGCTGTTCATCGCACAGATTCTGGCGGACTAGTTATCGCCTGATTCGTTCCCCTTGTTCTTGGGCGTGATAAAGTTGTCCCCTTGCTCACGCGCGGGGCTACAATTCCGCGTACGATACGGTTCCACGTAGCCCGCGCGTGAGCAAGGGGACAATTTTTCACATCCCCGTACGCGAGGGGACAGCCCGGTTTTGGGAACGAAATATTCCGGTCAGAGACCTGGCTCCTCCTGGAACGAGCCGCAACTTAGCCGCCGGTTACGCCACTCTGTTCGCTCTAGCTGGTCCGTTTTCATCCGTTTGCGAGGATCCTCCGGACGCGCGCAAGCAGCTAGTCCCTAAAATCCAGGTAGAAGGAGATGCACTGTGGGCCAGAAAAAGATCATTCAGCCGATGATTGATGAAATGAAAGTACCGAAGAAGCCGAAGGAGGATGGGACGCCACCCGGCGAGGGGCCGCTGAAGCCCGCCGAGTTGGATCAAGACGCGGGCGGCGGATACAATCCAGACGGTACCGATCCACAACCCTGAGAACGCGGTACGGGGCGCATCCAGTCTGGGCGCGCCCTTTCGCCGTAGGGCAAGCCTCCGGCTTGCCTGGCACAAGCCAGAGGCTTGCGCTACGAAGAATCCTCCCCAAGAGTCAAAAATCCAGGTCATAATGGGAACAGCACTCCGGTGCTTCGCGTCGATAAGGTATACAGAAGGAGTTCCATGCAGAAGTTTGCCGCACTCGTTGTGGCGTTTGCGTGCTCGTATGTCGTGTTTGCGCAAGAGCCCGCGCCCGTCCGTCCCAAGTCTGGAAAAGTCGAGATTTTCAAAGAAGCCGATCTGAAACCTGGAATGCAAGGTTACGCCTGGACCGTGCTCTCGGGTTCTGAACCCGAAGCCATTCCAGTTGAAATCGTTGGCATCCTCAAAAATCAGTGGGGACCCCACCAGGACATCATTCTCGGCAAAATGGGCGGCAAGGCGATACGCACCAACGTGGCGGGCGGATTCAGCGGGAGCCCGGTTTACATTGACGGGAAGCTGGTAGGCGCGGTGGCGCTGCGGTTCAGCGTATTTTCGCCGGACGCCATTTGCGGCATCACGCCCATCGAACTGATGCTGGAAGTCAACGATTTCGATGAATCGCGGCCCTCCGACGCGCGCACCCCCGACAAAGTCGCGGTACGCGAATCGGTCCCGGTTTCTTCCGGCATGCTGGCGCAGGTGGTCTCGGCGGGAGCATCCGGCGCATTCCCATCCAACAGCGTGATGGTTCCCATTGAGACGCCGCTGACGTTTGCGGGATTCAACGAAGGCGTCTTGCGCGAGTTCAGCCCGTTTTTCCAACAGATGGGTATGACTGTGGCGGCAGGTGGCGCGAGCAGCACATTGACTGATTCTAAGCCCGCTCCTGGCTGGCAGCATTCGCTTCAGCCCGGTGACGCCGTCAGCGCCGTTCTGGTGACTGGAGACATGAGCGTCAGCGGGATGTGCACTGTGACCTATAACGATGGGAAGCATATGCTGGCCTGCGGCCACCCCATCTTCAATCTGGGCCCGGTGGATATGCCGATGGCGAAATCCGAAGTGCTGATGACGCTGGCATCGCAGTTCCAGCCCAACAAATTCGGCAACGCAACAGAGATAGTCGGAGCTCTGCGGCAGGACCGGCACAGCGCGATCATGGGCGAACTGGGCGCGACGGCCGCGATGGTTCCAGTGACGGTGAGAGTGCGCTCGTTCGGCGACAACAACGCCGTTCGCAAGGAAAAGGATCTGCATTTCAGCGTTTTCGTGCAGCAAAAGTGGACGCCCTACCTGATGATGCTGACGTTATTCAACTCCATTTCCGGCTTGAATGATTTCGCCGAGGAGACCACCTATCGCTTGAGCGGCAAAGTTGAATTTGACGGTCAGCCGGGGCTCTCCATCGCCACCATGCTGGCCTCGAGCGAAGCGCCGGCGCCCGCGCCCATCCAATTGGCCGGATGGTGGGGCGACAAGTTCAATCGACTGTTCCTGAATCCGGTGCAGATGCCCAAGCTGAAAAGCGTGGATGCCACCATCGACATTCTTCCAGAGCGGCGCGTGGCGGTCATCGAGAACGCCTGGATTCCGTCGAGTGAAGTGGAAGCAGGCTCCGAAGTCCCGCTGCGGGTATTCCTGCGGCCCTATCGTGGCGAGCGGCTGGAACGCAATTTTACGTTGAAAATTCCACCCGATCTTCCCAAAGGCGAGCACCGGATTCTATTGAGCGACGCCGACACGCTAAACCGGATGCAGAGTGTCGCCGGCATGTCCGACCGCTTCATGGACATCCCGCAAACCATATCGTTGATCAATCAGGAACGCAGCAACAACAAGCTCTATATTTCACTGGTGGAACCGCGCCCGACGGTCTTCTACGAAGATAAAACGCTTCCCAGTTTGCCCGCTTCGGTTGTAAACGTGATGCAAACGGGCCGCACGGCCAGCCGGCACCTGGTGAGTTCCGCGGAGAGCGCCGTCGAGCAGGGCAGCATTCCATTCGATCTGATGATCGATGGGAGTTACTCACTACGAGTGACAGTGAAATAAAACGAAGTAAAACCTGGTAATGAAAATCCTAAAATTCTCAGTGGTGGCATTGGCCACTCTTGGCGTCTGCTTCGCCGTGGAAACGCGTTTCTGGGAGCAGGGCGACCGGTCTGATTTTGAAAAGGGGAGCCTCCATCATCTCTCGCTACGCAGCGATGGCCGCATCTTTCCGGCGCCGGATTTCACGGAGATCTTTGATTCATCCACTCCCTATTTGTGGGCCATTGCCGCGGATTCCAAAGGGAATCTATACACGGGAGGCGGCGGCTCCGGCAGCGGATCGGCGAAGTTGTTCGTGATCGATCCAACCGGCAAGAGCAGAACCCTCGCTGAGCTTGAGGGACTAGAAATCCACGCCATCGCCGTCGATTCCAGCGGCGCAGTCTTCGCGGCCACGGATCCGGACGGTAAGGTGTACAAGATCGCGCCGGACGCGAAGCCGCAGGTGTTCTACGACCCCCATCAGAAATACATCTGGGCGCTGGCGTTCAACCGCAATGGCGATCTTTTCATCGCCACGGGAAATCAAGGCGAGATTCATCGCGTTGGCCCGAACGGCAAGGGCTCGGTGTTTTTCAAAACCGAGGAGACCCACGCACGGTCGCTGGCAATTGACGCCGAGGACAACCTGATCGTTGGTACTGAGCCGGGCGGTCTGGTTCTAAGGGTGTCGCCGTCGGGCCAGGGGTTCGTGTTGTATCAAGCACCCAAGCGCGAGATCACCGCGGTGGCCGTGGCGAAGGACGGCGCCATCTACGCGGCCGGGGTGGGCAACAAAACGCTGTCGGTCCCTGCGCCTGCTCCCACACTGCCGCCCGCGCCCGCGGTCATCATGGCTTCTCCGGGCGTAACCATGGCAACGATTCCCCAACATGCGAATCCGCCGCCTACCTTCGCCACCGGCGGCGGCCCCACCATCTCGGGTGGATCTGAAGTGTACCGGATCAATCCGGATGGATCGCCGCGGAAGACCTGGTCGAACACGCAGGACATTGTGTATGCCATTGCCTTCGATCCCAACGGCCAGCCGCTGTTAGGAACGGGGAACCGCGGGAAAATCTATCGGCTGGATTCCGACGTCATCAGCACAGAACTGCTGGATGCGTCGCCCACTCAAGTGACCGGATTCGGAAAGGGTTCGAAAGGCGAGCTGTACGCCGTCACCGGCAATATCGGGCGGGTTTATCGCCTGGGACCTAGTGTCGAGAAATCCGGTTCGTTTGAGAGCGAAATTCTGGACGCCTCTTCGTTCTCATATTGGGGCAGAATCAGTTACCGGGGCAAGGGAAACATTGCCGTGTCCACGCGCAGTGGAAATCTCAACCGGCCCGAAAGCAACTGGAGCCCTTGGGCGCGGCTCGCAGCGGACTCGGGCGGCGAAGCCATTTGCGATTCCTGCGGAGGCGGGCGCGTTAGCTCCCCTCCAGCGCGTTTCTTGCAGTACAAGGTTGAGCTCGCCGGGTCCGCGGCAGAGGTATCGTACGTCGAGATTGCGTATCTGGCGAAGAACGAGGCTCCCAGCGTGGAGGATGTCGAAATCACGCCGCCCAACTATCGCTTCCCGAGCCCCGTTCTTTCGATTACGCCGTCCACCAGCATTACGCTTCCGCCCATCGGGCAGCCGCATCGGAGTTCCTCTTCGTCTGGGATCGATATCGGAAGCTCGCAGACGCTGAACTACGCGAAGGGCTACGTTGGGGCGCGCTGGTCCGCATTCGATGAGGATGGCGATTCCTTGATCTACAAGGTTGAAATTCGCGGCGTGAAGGAGTCCGGCTGGAAGCTTTTGAAAGACGCGGTGAAGGAAAAATATTTGAGTTGGGACAGCACGGCATTTCCGGATGGCGAGTACGTGATCCGGGTGACGGCTTCGGATTCACCCAGCAACCCGCGCGATCAGGCGCTGGAGGGATCGCTCGAAGGCGATCCGTTCCTGATCGACAACACGCCTCCGCAAATTCTGAAGTTAGCCGCAGCGGTTTCCGGCAACAAGATTGTAGTTCGCTGGAAGGCTCGGGATGCCCGCAGCAACATCGATAAAGCCGAGTACTCCGTGAATGGCGGCGAGTGGCTGCTGATTCACCCCGTCACAAAGCTTTCGGATTCGCCCGAAGAAGATTATCACCTGGTGATCGACAAGGGGCAGGGCGAACAAGTGATCGCGGTTCGCGTCAACGACGAATACGACAATCAAGCGGTAGACAAAGTAGTCGTGAAACCGTAGCGCACGCACACTTGCGTGCCGTGTTCGCACTCCTGCGAACACCTGCGTTCACAAGATTGTGAACGCGGCACGCTGGGAGCGTGCGCTACGGGCACGACTTCGATATACTGGCTCCCACCCATGCCCACTCTCCCCGACTACATCGCTAAAACGACGCCGAACCCGGTTTCGAACCGCGCGCCGTGGTATGCCAATATCGCGCCGAGCTACGCCGGAGTCTTCCTGTGGATCGGCTTCTATCAATCCATCGCGCAAGGAACGCTGGTGCACGCGGGACCGCTGCTCTGCCTCTCCGCGCTAGCCGTTGCCGGATTGCTGAGCTACGGCCTCTACTATTACGTTCCAGCCATGCTGGGCATGCGAACTGGATATCCGCTTTATGTTGTGGGCAGCTCCACATTCGGCACGCTGGGCGGATACCTGATGCCGGGTCTGTTGATGGGGTTGTTGCAGATCGGATGGTTCGCCGTGAGCACATATCTATCCACCACTTTCATCTTGAGTGGGCTCAAAATGGACGCGAAGCCCGGCACCGTGAACTTTGGGATCGTGGCCGTACTGTGGGGTTTGATCATGGGATATGTCGGCGTCAAGGGAATCCAATATGTCGCCAAAGCGTCGCTCTATCTCAACCTTATTCCGTTTCTGATGATTCTGATCGTGTTCCTCAAGACCGCTGGTGGAATTTCCAAATACACCGTGCCCGATCCGCAGCCGGCGCTAGCTTTTGGAACTTTGATCGCCATCGTGATCGGATTTTTTGCAACTGCGGGCGCGGCCGGCACGGATTTCGGGATGAACAGCCGCAACGCCTCCGATGTCAAACTGGGCGGCTTGGTTGGCATCGCGCTGCCCATCCTTTACGCAGGCGGGTTGCCGCTGCTGGCCGTGGCTGGCGCGAAAGGACTGGATCCATCGCTCGCGAATTGGGACTACGGCTCGGTGATCGGCTCCATCGGCGGATGGCTTTCGAGCGCCACCTTTTTCCTGTTTGCGCTGGCGTCGATTGCACCGGCCTGTTTCTGCGCGTTCATCGCCGGCAACAGCTTTTCCACCATGATCCCCGGTGTGCCGCGCATGTCGTCCACCATGACGGGTGTGACGGTGTCGATTATCCTGGCCATCACCGGCGTGGCGGCGAATCTGGTGCCATTTTTCCAGATTGTGGGTGCGTCCTTTGGTCCAATCTGTGGCGCGATGGCCGCCGACTATCTGCTATCCGGAAGGAAATGGGCGGGACCGAGGCGCGGCATCAACTGGGCCGGTTACTCTGCTTGGGCGCTCGGATTCCTGGTGGGGATCATTCCATTCCTGCCGGTGCCTGCGGCGGTGAAAGAGTACAGCCAACCCGCGGTGGTCTACAGCTTCGTGGTGGGATTCGTGGTGTACGCGTTGCTCGCCAAATTCGGAGCGGAACCGGAGACGGTGGAAGTGCGTGAGCCGAATCCGGTGGGCGCGCCGATGCGGCAGGCGCGGGCGTCGCCGGAGTGAAAATCCGTTTCTCGTTTCTCGTTTCTCGTTAGGTGCGGTCGCGCTGCTTCACCAGTCCCTAGCCCCTAGTCCCTAGCCCCGCGCCTCACCGGCGCTTGGTCTTGATTTCAATCGGCGTGCCTTCGAAGCCGAAGCGCTTGCGAAGCTGATTCATGAGGAAACGCTCGGTGGAAAAGTGCATGTTCTTGGCCTTGTCCGTGAACACGATGAATGATGGCGGGCGCACCGACTGCTGCGTCATGTAGTAGACCTTGATATCGCGATCGAAATCCAGCATCTCGACGAAACGATTCAGCTCGGCCGTGGTGACGCGCTTGGAGGCCGACGTGAACGCGTCGCGAATCATGCCGAACAGCCGGTCCACGCCCGCGCCCGTCTTGGCTGAAATGAACGCCGCGGGCGCATAGTCCAGGAACTTGAGCTCGTCGCGCATGTTCTCGGTGAACGTGCGTTTGTTCTTCTCCTTGCTCACGTCCCACTTGTTGATGCACAGGATCAGTGCGCGGCCTTCTTCGTGCGCGTAACCGGCGATGGTGGCGTCCAATCCCACCACGCCTTCGCTCGCGTCCAGAACCAGCAGCACCACGTTGGCCATGCGGATGTGGCGGCGCGCCATCACCACGCTCAACTTCTCCGCCATGACTTTGGTCTTGCCCTTCCGCCGAATGCCGGCCGTATCGACGAACACGAACTCCACGCCGTTGTGAATCACGCTCTCATCCACGGCATCGCGCGTGGTGCCGGCTACCGGTGAAACAATCGCACGCTCCTCATGCACCAGCGCATTCAGCAACGTCGATTTGCCCACGTTCGGCCGCCCGATGATTGCCACCTTTATGGGTAGCCGCTCAACCGTGGGCGTTTGCGATTCCACGCTTTTCTCGAAGCCTGCGGTCACGTGCTCCAGCAGGTCGTCCAAACCTATTCGGTGCTCCGCGGAAACGGGGAAAAGATTCTTGAATCCGAGCGAATGGAATTCGTGTGTGAGATCCTCGCGCGAGGTGCTGTCGATCTTGTTCACGGCGAGCGTGACGGGCTTGCCAATTTGCCGCAGCATCTTGGCCAGATCGCGATCGGCGCCCGTAATTTCGGTCCTTCCGTCGATCAGAAAAATGATTTGCGCGGCCCGATCCAGCGCCACGCGGGCTTGCTTCAGAATCTCGCTGGGTATCAGCTCGGAGTCGTTTTGTATGATTCCACCGGTATCGATGAGGGCAAACTCGCGTCCCAGATACTCAGCCTCGCCACGGATACGGTCACGCGTGATGCCCGGTTCGTCGCCCACAATAGACCGGCGGGTTCGCGTGATCGCGTTGAACAGGGTCGATTTGCCGACGTTGGGACGACCGACAATCACCACCACGGGCAGCGGGGCGATTTCAGTTGGAGGATCTGGGCGTGCGACCATAGAAGTTCACAGATTGGAAATTACCGATGCAACCCGAAGTGTTGACTCACACTACTGATCATAGCGAAGCGCTGGAACATAACCAGACTATTCGCAATATCGCTATCATCGCGCACGTCGATCATGGCAAAACCACGCTGGTGGACGCCATGCTTACGCAGAGCGGTCTGTTCCGCGCCAACGAGCATACGGTGGAGCGCATGATGGACTCGAACGAACTCGAGCGCGAGCGCGGCATCACCATTCTCGCCAAAACCACCGGCGTCCACTACCACGGCGTGAAGATCAACATCGTAGATACGCCCGGCCACAGCGATTTCGGTGGCGAAGTGGAGCGCGCCCTGATGATCGTGGACGGCGTGATGCTATTGGTAGACGCGAGCGAAGGCCCCCTGCCGCAAACGCGCTACGTCCTGATGAAAGCGCTCGAAGCCAAGCTTCCTCCCATCCTGGTGATCAACAAGATTGACCGGCCGGACGCGCGGATTCAGGAAGTGCTGAACGAGGTTTACGATCTGTTCATCGATTTGGACGCCACCGAGGACCAGCTCGATTTTCCTGTCATCTATACCAACGCCAAAGCCGGCATCGCGAAACTGACGCCCGAAGCTGAATCCACCGATTTGCGGCCGCTGTTCGATACCATCCTGAAAAATATTCCTGCGCCTAAGGGCGACCCCAACGCCGTCTTGCAGCTTCTGGTGGCGAATCTCGATTACAGCGAATATCTCGGACGCCTCGCGATTGGCCGCGTCTTCGCTGGCGTGCTCAAGTATGGCGACGAAGTTTCCATCGCGAAGCTGGACGGTTCCTATCACAACACGCGCATCACCAAGCTGTATTCCTTCGAAGGGTTGAAGCGAGTGGATGAGACCATCGGGCAGCCGGGCGATATTCTGGCCATCGCCGGCGTGGAAGGCATCACTATCGGCGAGACCCTCACCAGCGTTGAAAATCCGAAGCCGCTGCCGCACATTCAGATTGATGAGCCGACCATCTCCATGGTGTTCACCATCAATACCTCGCCGTTTTCGGGGCGCGAGGGTCACTATGTAACATCGCGTAACCTGCGTGATCGCTTGGATAAGGAACTGCTGACCAACGTATCCATCCGTGTGGAAGAAGCGGGAGGGCCGGATGCTTATAAAGTGATGGGCCGCGGTGAGCTGCAGCTCGCCATCCTGATCGAAATGATGCGCCGCGAAGG
>PMOK01000139.1:16879-47909 GCA_003162425.1 Bryobacterales bacterium
TTCGTCGGCGTGGTGATCGAAAAGCTGGGAAGCAGAAAAGGCAAGATGGCGAAGATGGTGAATCACGGCTCGGGGCGCGTGCGTCTGGAGTTTCACATCCCGTCCCGCGGATTGATCGGGCTGCGGAGTGAAATGCTGACTGATACCAAAGGCACGGCCATCATGAATTCGCTGTTTCATGGCTACATCGAATGGCAGGGTGAGATCGCGACGCGGCCTACCGGATCGCTGGTGTCGGACCGGCCCGGGAAAACCACCGGCTACGCCATCTGGAACCTGCAGGAGCGCGGCGAGATTTTCGTCACGCCCGGCACCGAAGTCTACGAAGGCATGATCGTCGGCGAAAACTCGCGCGACGCCGACCTCAATGTGAATATCGTCAAGGAAAAGAAGCTGACTAACATGCGCGCGTCGACCGCTGACGAAGCCATCCGTCTGGTACCGCCGCGCCTGCTGAACCTGGAGCAGGCCATAGAGTTCATTCGTGACGATGAATTCGTGGAAGTGACACCGCAATCCATCCGGCTGCGCAAGAAAATCCTCAAAGCGAATCAGCGATAAGGTTTGGGCCGCGAAGGTAAGTGGTTAGTTGTTTCCTACTAAGCCCTGTGCTAACTAAATACAATCCATGTTAATCTACGGAAAATGGAAGTAAGCCCATCTGCGTGATTCCATTTACAAAAGCATGGGAAAAACCGGCAGATTGCAATGCAGCCTACACTATAAGTCGCTGACATAGAACGCGTTCGTCCTCCAAGTCTGATTCAGCCAATCATCGAGCGATCTCAACGACACAACCTGTTGTTTTTTCACTACACTGTTTCTCATTGCACATTTAAAGCGCAGCTAAAAATCAACAAATTTTCTTACCGGCTTAGTGCAAGATTGCCGTATAATAAGTTCACTAATACGTTACCGCGCCCAAGCGTAACGGGTCGAGGTTAGTGAGGAGAAAACAATGACAAACTTGAAGCGGAGTCTTTTTCTGTTTGCGGCCGCGTTGGTTATTGCCGCAATGGCATGGGGTCAAGGAGCCAACGGGATCATCACTGGAAACGTATCGGACGCCAGCGGCGCCGCGATTGTCGGAGCAAAGGTAGCCGCAACCAACACTGGAACCGGAGCGCAATCAACGGCGACAACCAATGAGACCGGTTCCTATCGGTTCGTGGACTTGCCTACCGGCATGTATACCGTCACCATCGAGGCGAATGGTTTCCGCAGGACCACGCTTACCGCACAACGCCTGGTGGTGGCAACCACGCTGCGCATGGACGCAAGTCTTGAAGTTGGCGAGGTTACGACGTCGGTTACGGTGGAATCAGTAGCCGCCCCTGTAAATACCGACGACGCGCAGTTGGGCCAGACCATGACGCAGATCGACGAACTTCCCCTGCTGTCGGGCAACGGCGGCCGCAATCCCCTGTTGTTGCTTGGATTGCAGCCGGGAGTGTCGATGACGTCAACCGGGTCAGCGGGTAGCTCAGTCGGCCCCTTCGCGGTCAACGGTCAGCGCACGCAAGCGAATAACTTCATGCTGGATGGCGCCGATGCGAACGACCTGGCTATCAATGTCCCCGATGCGGTGAATGTTATTTCGCCCGACGCGCTGGGTGAGTTCCGTGTGATCACGGGCGCGATGAAAGCCGAGTACGGGCGCGATTCCGGCGCGATCATCGAATCCACCATAAAGTCCGGTACTAACCAGTTCCACGGCGGGGCAACAGAGGTGTTCCGCAACCAGCTTCTGAACGCCAACAACTACTTCTCGAACGAGTCGGGCCTGGCCAGGCCGAAATTCAATCTCAACGATTTCGATGCCAATTTGGGCGGGCCGATCTGGAAGAACAAAACGTTCTTTTTCATTTCTTATCTCGGCTTCCGCCGGGTCTACGGCGTCACGGACACGGGTCAGGTTTTCACTGACGCCGAGCGAGCCGCGATCCTAGCCAATGGCGTGCCTGCCGCCAAAGCCATTGTGAACATCACACCCGTAGCCAATCTCGCCGGAGACCAATATGCCAGCGCACCGGTAGATAACTTGCAACGCGATCAAGGTGTTCTAAAACTCGATCACCATTTTTCAGACAGAAACACTTTCTCGGCATCGTATTTCACCGAGAGGTCGAACGAGCTGGCACCCTTTGCATTCCAAGGCCCCCAGATTCCAGGCTTCGGCGAACTGGACTTTGTCACCTACCACAACGTCGCCCTGCATGACACACACACTTTTAGTCCGAATGTGATCAATGAGGCCATAGCAGCGTTCCACCGCCGCGATGAGCCAGGCGTAGAGCCGCAGAATCACACCACGCCTGCCAGCTTGGGATTCACCGGAATTATTCCCGACGATCCCGCCGCGGCCGGTCCGCCGTACGTAAGCATCGGAAACATTACTATCGGGAACACTTATCAAGGCCCGCAAGCCCGACGCGATAACACCTGGCAATATGGCGACAGCGTGACGTGGATCAAAGGCCGCCACACAATAAAGTTCGGCGGCGAATACCGGGCCTTCGAGCAAAACCAGATCTTCGACTTCATCAACAATGGATACATTGCGTTTAGTGGGTTTGCCACTCAGAACAACTTGGTCAAGGTTCTCCCCGGCTTGGCGAACGATCCGCTGGTTAACGACTTCGCCAACGGCTACGTGTCGTCTTTCTACGATCAGTCTAATTCCAACCGCCAAGGCTACCGCGATAAGTTCTTCAGCGGATACGCGCAAGACGACTTCAAGGTCACCCGCAATCTCAGCATCAACTTCGGCTTGCGGTACGATTACGGCAACCCGCTCCAAGAATTGTTAAATCGCGTGAGCACATTCCGGCCCGGCCAGCAGTCCACGGTGTTCCCGACTGCGCCTGTGGGCTTAGTGTTCCCTGGCGATACGGGCATTAGCCGTTCCACCTACAGCCCCGACAGGAAGGACTTCGGCCCCCGATTCGGTTTGGCGTGGGATCCCACCGGCAAGGGCAAGCTCGTCGTCCGCTCAGGCTTCGGTATTTTCTATAACGTTCCGGAAAGCGAGCTGACATTGCAGTACTTGGGCGCAGCTCCCTACGGGGCCCAAGTGGTGGCGATCGGATCCACCGATATGACCCATCCCTATTCGACTGCCACGGGAACCGCGCCACTCGCTCAAAACCCGTTCCCGTTTACGCCTGCAAAACCCGGCGACAAGTTCGATTTCACAACCGTTGCTCCGGTGGGCATCACGCGGATGAGCCCGAATTTCCAAACTCCGTCCGCGATGCAGTACAGCTTGGACGTCCAGTATGAGGTCGCCAAGAATTGGTTGGCGTCCGCTGGCTTCGTGGGCAGCCAGGGGCGACACCTGGAAGATCGCCGCGACATCAACCCAGCTTTGTTGACGCCCACGGCAACTAGCCAAAACGAACCTCTTCGAAATATCTATAATCTGGGCAATCCGCAGGATGCGGCCTATGGAGGCGCCGTTTTTGGAGGCATTACGGATCAGCTTAGCGATTCCAACTCCTCCTACAGCAGCCTTCAGCTCAGTCTGCAAAAGCGCACGTCGTACGGTTTGACGATGACCAACGCCTATACGTACGCGCATTGCATCGACAATGGCTCCGGCTTGAGAACGAATTCGAATCCGTTCAGCGCCAGCTACGATCGAGGCAACTGCGCCACCGACATTCGGCACGCCTACGTTGGAACAGTGCTCTATGAACTACCCTGGTTCCATGACCAGCGTGGATTCGTGGGACACGTGCTGGGCGGCTTTTCCATCTCCTCGGTTGTGACACTCCAGACCGGGATTCCCTTCGACATCACCGATGGTGGAGACCGCTCTCTTACCGGCGCCGGAGACGACCGTCCGGATTACATTGGCGGCAATGTCCAATTCGTCGATCCGCGCGCGAACGCATTCGGACTTCAGAACTCGTACTTTAACGGTACGGGCGGAGGCTCGAATACAGCCAGTACGAATCCAAACTTTCTTCGTGTTGGCTCAGGCGGTTCCGTCGCCCAGGGCGCCGGCGCTTATGGAAACTTCGGCCGCAACGTGTTCCACGGACCGGGAACTCTCAACACCGATCTACGATTATCGAAGACGGTCCATCTGACCGAGCATCAAACCCTCACCTTGCGCGGCGAGGCGTTCAACTTCTTCAATCACACCCAGTTCTTCAATCCGGACGGGAATATCAACGACACCACCTTCGGCCAGGTCTTAACAGCGCACGATCCTCGGTTGGTTCAGTTCACGGCGCAGTTCCGATTCTAGTAGTGTAGGGCAAGCCTCCGGCTTGCCCTTTCACCAAATCTTCAGGCGACGGGACCATAATGCGTCCGGGAGGATATCAATGTATCGTTACCTGTCCGCTCTCCTAGCTCTGTCCGCGGTGTTCGCCCAAAGCAACTATCGTCAGCTCAAGAAAATATCCATTGGCGGTGAGGGCGGTTGGGATTATCTGATCGCCGACGCATCCAGCGGCCGTGTGTATGTTTCCCACGGCGTGGAAGTAGACGTTGTGGACACCAAAACAGGCGCTGTCGCCGGCAAGATCACCGGACTTCATGGCGTGCACGGCATCGCGCTGGCGCCTGAGTTCGGGCGTGGATTCATCAGCAACGGCCAGTCCGGCACCGTCACTATCTTCGATTTGAAAACGCTCGACAAGATCGGCGAGGATGTTCCAGCCGGCAAGAATCCGGACTGCATCATCTACGATCCCGGCTCCAAGCGCGTATTCGCCTTCAACGGACGCAGCTCGGATGCTACCGCCATCGATGCCAAGGATGGAAAAGTGGCCGGCACCGTAGCTCTGGAAGGTAAGCCGGAATTCGCAGCGGCGGACGGTAAGGGCCACGTGTACGTCAATATCGAAGACAAGAGCGAAGTGTTCGATATCGATGCCAAGAAGCTGACCGTGGAACACCGCTGGCCGCTCGCGCCGTGCGAAGAACCATCCGGCATGGCCATGGATACCAAGAGCCGCCGCATCTTTTCCGGATGCCACAACAAAATGGTTGCCGTGATGAACGCTGACACCGGAAAAGTTGTCGCCACGCCGGCCATCGGCGATGGTGTGGATGCCACGGCCTTCGATCCGGAAACCAAATACGTATTTAACTCCTGTGGCGACGGCACGCTGAGCATTGCCCACGAGGATTCTCCGGATAAGTTCACGGTGGTGGAACAGGTGAAGACCGTTCAGCGTGCCCGCACCATGGCGCTGGATGCGAAAACACACAACGTTTATCTCGCGATCGCGGAGTTTGAACCCGCTCCAGCCTCCGGCGACAAAGCGCAGCAGCGCCCGAAAGTGGTGCCGGGTACCTTCGGTCTTCTAGAATATGGAAGATGAAGACGGCTCTGTCCGCCGACGCGCTTTGTAAGGAACACCACACCGGCTCGCATCACCCGGAGCGCCCCGAGCGATTCGATGCTGCCCTCCACGCGTTGGACGGGCTCGATCTGCTTCCGCTCGATTCGCGCCACGCCACCGAAGACGAGCTGAGCCTATGTCACAGCCGGCCCTACATCCGGCTGGTGGAGCGCGAGGTGACCACCGGGTTCCACGAATTGAGCACCGGGGATACCATTATTTCGCCGCGATCGTTGGATGCTGCGACGCGTGCCACCGGCGGTGCGCTCAACGCGGTGGACGCGGTAATGGGCGGCCAGGCGCAGAACGCCTTTTGCATCGTACGTCCGCCCGGCCATCACGCTACGCCCATTCGTGGAATGGGCTTCTGCCTGTTTAACAGCATCGCCATCGCGGGTCGCTACGCCCAGCAAAAATACGGCGTGGAGCGTGTGTTGATCGCCGATTGGGACGTCCATCACGGCAACGGCACGCAGGATATTTTTTATTCCGACGGCACTGTTTTTTTCTTCAGTACGCATCAATACCCCTGGTATCCCGGCACCGGCGCCGCATCTGAATCAGGCGAGGGCCCGGGCCAAGGGACCACGCTCAACTGCCCGTTTCCCGCGGGTTCCGGCCGCAAAGAAATCCTGGGAGCGTTTCAAGAGAAGCTGCTGCCCGCCGCTGAAACTTTCAAGCCTGGCCTGGTGCTGATCTCGGCCGGATTCGATTCCCGGATCGGTGATCCACTCGGCAACTTCATGCTGACCGACGCCGATTTCGCGGATCTTACCAAAGTGATGCGCGAGATTGCGGACAAGCATGCAGGAGGCCGGCTGGTTTCGGTTCTGGAAGGCGGCTATAGCCTGGAAGGACTGGCTGCGGGAGTCCGCGCGCACGTCGAGGCACTGGTTTAGTTCCATCTCCCTGAGTCAGAAGTTAGCCAAATAACTCGACGTGGGGCGGACGCCCTCGTCTCCGCGCCGGACCCCTGGTCCGGCTGTGCCACCACACGACGAAGAGGCCGACGTGGGCGTCGGCCGCGGACCAGGGGGTCCGCCCCACAGCGTGAAGCTGACGCAGTACGCTAGCGAAACAAAAGCATCGTCGACGTCTGGTTCATGTGCCCTAGATACGCTTCGCCGTAGGTGCTGAAACCCGCCACCGGCAATCCGGAGAAAATGGCGCCGTACTGCTCGCAGCGGTTCTCGGCACGGAGTTCCAGCGTGCGCAGGATGCACTGGAAGTCGATGATCCCCGCGATCGGGCCGTCCGCTGATAGCCGGGCTTCAATCGCTTTTCGAGTGTCGGCCACTATATCGGTGCCTTCCAGCACTTCCAGATCCATCCCCTGCTTGATCTGGCAGTAAAACAGGATGCTTTCACCGTCGACGCGTTGCGGGCTGCGAACGAACGGTTCTCCGTCCACCATCAACCCGAGAGGATGTTTCATGAACAGTCCCGGCAAGGACTCCGCCGGCACACCGAGTGCCGCTGCGTAGGCCGTCACCGCTGGCTGGTGGTTAAACTCGAGCACCTTGCGCAGCGGCTCGTCAACTTTGGTGGCCGTCAGGACTTTGCCGGTGCTGTGAAAGCTCTGGGTCTTAAGGATTTCGAAGCCTCGCTTCAGCCGCAACAGAACCAGAACTGCCGCATTCGTGTAGGCCTTGCCCTGGTGGAACACATGCGTGCTGTGGAACTTCAGATCGTCGCCCGCCGATCCTCCGATGAAGAAAATATCGGTGCGGTCGCCGATCTTCTCCATCAAGTTTTCCTCGGCTCCGCTCAAGCCGTCGGCCAGCACCAGTCTCACGTACTTGTGGATATCCATGGACGAAACCGGCGCATGAAAATGCTGCTCGAAGCTCGAGAAGGCCTCACGCACTCGCGCCTCGCCGCGCAGATTCTCCACCACTGCGGCCGAGGCGTCCTCCACGATGTCGCCGTCCAGGAACATCGCCACCACCGATTCTGTCAACATGCGGCCGCCGGCTATCTCGCCCGCGGTAGAGCAGCCCACCACACAGGCGTCTGGGAAGGCCTGTTGCATTAGTTGGTTGAGCTCTCCGGCGTCGTATTTGGAGGAACTGAAGAGGAGAACCACCCGGGGCTGGCTCGCTCCGCACTGCCGCTTCAGATCCTGAACGGCGGCGGGCAGTCTTTTCGTTGAATTCGCGGTTTTGATCGGCATTTTGGTTTTGCTCCGGCCTGGCTTTAGACACTCACTCCCAGCTCGACTGCGATGGCTCTTACCTTCGACAGCATCGCCGGATCGTCGGGCGACGAACTGTTGAAGCGGTCCGGGTTCACACCCTTCAAAATCAACTTGGTCTTGGTGGTGCCGGCGATTGTGGAATTACCTTTCGCCCGTTGTTGAATGATGGAGTCGAGCAAGCTCTTTATTTGTCCAGGCATTTACGGATCTGCTCCTTATCGGCCTTCAAGGTAGGTGGAGGCCAGCGGACTTTCCTCTCACCCGGAGCCCCGCGAATCGTCTCAAATCGCGACTAGTTTCGCCGATGAGCTGATTTGGCAGTGGAGTGTAACTGGCTATGAAAACTCAAATGACTATCGGCAAGAAATTGATGTTCGCTTTTGGCGGTATGTTGGCTGTCTTGTTAGGACTGGCGTATTCGTCGTTATGGTCGATGGGTGAGCTCGGCACATTGTTGGATACCGCGGTGAACAAGACTACCAAGAAGATGGTACTGGTGGGGAGCATCGAAGTGGCTGTCGAACACCTTCGGACCGCCCAGCGTGGCGTCATTCTCTACTCCATGCTCAAGAACCCGGCTGTGGTCAACAAGAGCAAGGATCTGTTCTCATTGAGCACCGCGCAGGTCGGCAAGCAAGTGGACGAACTACGGCCCATGCTGGTGACAGAAGCCGGACGCCAAGCCGCGGACACGATCCAGGCCAAAGTGGAGGCTTGGCAACCGCTCTACCAGGAAATCGTGCGGATGAGCGCCGCCGGCCAGTTCGATGACAAGCTCAACGACACCGTGAACCAGACGCTCGTGAACTACGAACCGATGCTGCAATCCGTAGCAACACTACAAAAACTGCTCGGCACCATTCAAGCGGCTGAGGTGAAGGCGGCCAGCGAGACCTCTTCTCATAGCCGATGGATCGCTTTCGGGTTGATTGCTGTCTGTCTCGGAGTGGGTGGCATGGTTGCCTGGGTTGTGCGGGGCATCACGGACCAGTTGCGGCGCATCGCCGTCCACGTGGGAGACGGAGCGCGGCAGGTTGCCGAGGCAGCCTCTCAAGTTGCGTCCTCCGGCCAAGCGCTGGCGCAGGGCTCCTCCCAACAGGCGGCGTCACTCGAAGAGACCTCCGCTTCCACCGAAGAAATTAACGCCATGACGGACAAGAATGCGGAGAACTCCCGAATGGCGGCCGAGAACATGACGGAAGCTGCACGGCGCATCCAGGAAGCCGGCGAAAATCTCGACCAAATGCTGTTGTCGATGAATGAAATCAGCGCCTCCAGCGACAAAATCTCGAAGATTATTAAAGTGATCGATGAGATCGCGTTCCAGACCAATATCCTGGCCCTGAACGCCGCTGTGGAAGCTGCCCGGGCGGGTGAAGCCGGCATGGGTTTTGCCGTGGTGGCCGACGAAGTTCGCAACCTTGCCCAGCGGTCCGCTCAAGCGGCCAAAGACACCGCATCGTTAATCGAGGAATCCATTTCCAAATCGAAAGACGGCAAGCACAAGCTGGACCAGGTGGCGGCTGCGGTCCGAGCCGTTACTGAAAGCGCCGATAAGGTGAACACGCTGGTGGAAGAGGTCAAGCTGGGAAGCGAGGAGCAGGCGCGCGGCATCCAGCAGGTGGCCAAAGCTGTGGTCCAGATGCAGAGCGTAACCCAACAAACAGCGGCCAGCGCCGAGGCAAGTGCATCAGCCAGCCACCAGCTAAGCACGCAATCCGGCACTCTTCGCGACGCTGTCGGGCAGTTGAACGCCATGGTGGGCGCCTGACGTTGTGGGATAGTGGGGCAGACCTCCTGGTCTGCGCGGGTCCCCCTGGACCCGCTCTCTTCGCCAGCGAATTCACCCTCATCCAAAACCCAGCAAGCCGACGTGGGCGTCGGCTGCGGTCCAGGGGGACCGCCCCACCAAGAGCTCAGATCATCCAGTCTTCGGAAACCTTGGCATTTGCGCTCTTCCGCCTACGCCTCCGCAAACAACCAAGTCTCCCGTAACCACACCCTTACTCAATTCGCCCTTGCTACTTGGCTTTGGGAGGAATTACCGGATGCTCAGTCTAATGACCGCGGCGTTGAGGGGTGGTTCAGGCGCTTCCGCCTGCCAACCGATTTTTTCACGGCTTCTCACCGTCGTCCTGCTGCTCTTCGTCCCGACCCTCGCGTTCGCGGAATCCGCGCACGAGGCCGCTTTGAAGAATCTGAAATTCCGCGAGATCGGCCCCGCCATCATGGGCGGACGTGTGGACGACTTCGCGGTGGTGGAATCGGACCCGCGCATCATTTACGTCGCCGCCGCCGCCGGCGGGATTTTCAAAACAACCAATGCCGGCGTGACATGGGAGCCGATTTTCGACGATCAACCCAACTCAACCATCGGTGACCTCGCGCTGGCGCCCTCGGACCCCTCCATCCTCTGGGTGGGCACCGGCGAGCCGAACAATCGCCAGAGCTCGTCTTGGGGCAACGGAGTTTATAAATCCATGGACGCCGGCCGCACCTGGACGCACATGGGCCTTCAGGAAACCCGTCACATCGGCCGCGTTGTCATTCATCCTTCCGATACCAATATCGTCTACGTTGCGGCGTTGGGCCATCTTTGGGGGCCGAACAAAGAACGCGGCGTATTCAAAACCACCGACGGCGGCGTTACCTGGACGCAGTCGCTCTTCATCAATGAGGACACCGGTGTTTCCGACATCGCCATCGATCCTCAAAGCCCGAACACGCTTTATGCCGCGGCCTACGAACGCAGGCGTACCGTATTCGGATTCAACGGCGGAGGGCCGAGCGGCGGAATCTACAAGACCGTCGACGGCGGCGCTCACTGGAACAAGCTCACCAAAGGCCTCCCGGCGGCTGGCGACATCGGACGTTGCGCGGTGGATGTCTCCCGCAAGAATCCCAACGTCGTTTACGCGCTGGTGGAGCACGTCAAGGAAGGCGGCATCTACCGCTCCGAAGATAAGGGCTTCACCTGGACGCGCATGAGCGACACCAATCCGCGCCCTTCCTATTACAGCCAGGTTCGCATCGATCCAAACAACGATCAGAAAGTCTGGGTGCTGGGCGCGCCTCTTTATTACACCGAAGATGGAGGCCGCACCTTCCGCCAGGACCGCTGGCAGAAGATCCACAGCGATTTTCACGCGCTATGGATCGATCCCTCGAATTCCGATCATATGATCCTGGGCTCGGATGGCGGCATAACCATGACCTACGACGGCGGCCGCAACTGGGATTACGTCAACAACGTTCCGATCGGCCAATATTACGAGATCGCTTACGACATGCAGAAGCCGTATCATTTGTGCGGCGGCCTGCAGGACAACAATTCGTGGTGTGGCCCCAGCGCCACCACTATGCCGCGCGGCATCTCGAACGACGAATGGATCACCGTAGGCGGGGGCGACGGCTTCTACTCGCAGGTGGATCCAACCGACGCCAATATCGTTTACGCCGAATCCCAGGATGGCAACCTGCTGCGCCGCGACCTTCGCACCGGAGAATCGCGCTCCATCCGTCCGCTCGAAGAGAATGACCAGGCGCCGCGCTACCGTTTCCAATGGAATTCGCCGGTGATCATTTCCGCCTACGATCCGAAGACGCTTTATTACGGCGGCAATCACTTGTTCAAGACCACCAATCGCGGCGATTCCTGGGAGCGCCTCGGTCCCGACCTCACCACCGGCATCGAGCGCGACAAGCAACCAATCCTAGGAAAAGTTCCCGATAAGGACACGCTGTCTCGTCACGACGGCGTTCAGCAATTTCCTTGCATCACTACTTTGAGCGAATCGCCGTTGCGCGCCGGTCTCATTTGGGTGGGCACTGACGATGGCAACGTGCAAGTGACGCGCGATGGCGGCAAAACCTGGAGCAACGTCGCCGGCAAAATTCCAGGTGCGCGCAAGGGCGCGTACGTGAGCCGCGTGGTGGCCTCGCCGCACGACGAAGGCATCGTGTACGTGGCCTTCGACAATCACCGGAGCGACGATTATTCGGTGTATCTATACATGACCACCAATTACGGCGACACTTGGACGCGCATCAGTAACGGCATCCCGGAGGAAGCCGGCACCGTTCATGTGGTCCGCGAGGATCCAAAGAACCGGAACCTTTTGTTCGCCGGCACGGAGTTTGGGCTTTTCGTTTCCTTCGATCGAGGATCCAACTGGCAGCGCATGAAGAATGGGCTGCCCACGGTCCCGGTGGACGACATCCAGATCCATCCGCGCGATCATGATTTGATTCTCGCCACACACGGCCGCTCGCTTTGGATCATGGACGATATCACGCCGCTCGAAGAGATGAGCGACAACGTGCTGGCAGCCGATCTGCATCTGTTCGACATGCGCTCTGGAATCACATGGCACATGGCGAACAACAAAGGCAACGTCGGCGCGCGGGATTTCCTCGCGCCGAATCCGCCCTATGGCGTGATCGTTGATTATTTTCTGAAAGCCAAGCTGGAAGGCCGCAATCCAGTCAAGATCACGGTGACGGACAAGGCCGGCGCGAAGATTCGAGAGATCAACGGCACCGCCGAGACCGGTATCAACCGCGTGGCTTGGGACCTCCGTTATGACGCGCCGGTGCGGCCGGACGGGCAGGGAGGTCCTGGAGTCCGCGGCGGTGCGGCGGGTGAAGCTGGCGCCGAAGCTGCAGGCGAACCTGGTGGAGCGGGTCCGGCGGCCGGTGGTGCACGCGGCCCCGGCGGTCCTGGCGCTCCCGCTGGTCCGGGTGGTGCTGCAGCTCCCGGTGCGGGCGGAGGAGGTGGAGGCGGAGGAGGATTCGGATTCGGCGGCGGTCGCGGTCCGCTGGTCGATCCGGGCGATTACACCATCACGGTGGCCGCAGGTGGTAAGTCCGAATCGAAAACCGCAGCGGTTGAAGAGGACCCGCGCGTCACCATGTCGGCTGAGGATCGCGCGCAGCGCCGGCAAGCGCTCGCCAAGCTGTACGCCATGGCGCGCCAGGCGGATGAAGGCCGCCGGAAAATTCTCGCGATCCGCACTTCGCTCACTGCCTTGACCGACGGCTGGAAGCGGCCAGCCGCCTTCAAGGTCCCCGACGAGGTCAAGAAGTCGGCGGACGACTTGTTGGTCAAGGTGAAGGAGGTGGCCGGCACTTTTGAAATCGAGCGTGAGGGCCAGCTCGGAAGCGCGGGGCCACCGGTCAAGTACACCCCGCCGCCGGTCAATCAGAAAATCGGCCGGCTGATGGGATCCATCGATGGTTATTCGGGCCCGCCCACCGCGCGTCAATTGGAGGATATCAACCAGGCGTCCGCGGAGCTGGAACCCGGCCTGGCTGCTGTGAAGAAGCTCGAAGATGAGGACGTGCCCCGGCTGAACAAGATGATGGCCGACGCGGGTGTTCCGTATGTCACCGCCGACGCTCGTCCAAGCAGGTAGTCGCGGCGCCCCGGGTCTCGGCATCGGTTTCGCGGGCGTGGCATTAGCGTTCGGGCTAACCCTGCTCACCATGGCGTTCGCCATTGGACACATCTCCGGGTGTCATCTCAATCCGGCTGTTTCGGTCGGGCTGGCCGTCGCCCGGCGATTTCCAGCAAAAGAATTACCCGCCTATATCGTGGCGCAAGTGGTGGGCGGAGTTGCCGGAGCGGGCGTTCTGCTGATTATTGCC
Organism: Bryobacterales bacterium; assembly: GCA_003162425.1. Lineage (GTDB taxonomy): Bacteria > Acidobacteriota > Terriglobia > Bryobacterales > Bryobacteraceae > Palsa-89. Next base: position 30,083 of record PMOK01000139.1, read on the forward strand.
AGCGGCAAGGCCGGCTTCAGCCTGAGCGGAGGTTTTGCCTCGAACGGGTACGGCGCTCATTCGCCCGGCGGGTATTCGTTGAGCGCTTGCCTGACAGCGGAAGTCGTGTTGACATTCATGTTCCTCGCGATCATCCTGGGCGCCACTGACCGGCGCGCGCCGCAAGGCTTTGCGCCCATCGCGATCGGCTTGGGACTCACGTTGATCCACCTCATCGGGTTCCCGGTGACCAATCTCTCGGTCAACCCCGCGCGCAGCACCGGTCCCGCGATATTCGTAGGTAGATGAGCAGCGCTGGCCGGGGAATCGTCGACTGAAACCAGCCGCGCAGCGACCGCTTCGGCGTAAGGGTCTAACCCATGGCGCGCAGCCGGGCGATCCGATCCTCGGTGGATGGGTGCGTAGAAAACAATCGCATGAATCCGCCCCCCGTGAAAGGCTTGATGATAAACAAATGCGCGGTGGCCGGATTCACGTCGGACATCGGAATGCGCTTCGACCAGGTCTCCAGCTTGCCGAGCGCCGAAATCAGCTCATTGGGATTGTGCGTCACATGGGCGGACGTCTCGTCGGCGGAATATTCGCGCGTGCGTGAGATGGCCATCTGAATCAGCATGGCGGCGAACGGCGCCAGGATCAGCATAATCAAACCTGCCCAGCCGCTGCCGCGATCCTCGTCATCGTCGCGGCTGCCGCCGAACCAGAATGCCATGCGCGCCAGAACCGTAATCGCAGCGGCAATGGTGGCCGCCACGGAGCTGGTGAGAATGTCGCGGTTCTTCACGTGTCCCAATTCGTGCGCCACAACGCCCTCCAGCTCCTGATCGTTCATTAGCTTCAATACACCGGCGGTAAATGCAACCGAAGCATGCTCAGGATTCCGGCCGGTGGCAAATGCGTTGGGCGATTCATCCGCAATCAGCCACAGCTTCGGCATCGGCAGGCCCATGCGTTGCGTCAGACTTTGCACGATGGGAAAAACGCGCTCGTACACTTCGCTGTTTTCGGTGGGCGTTACCGGCTGCGCCGAGTACATCGAAAGGGCCATCTTGTCGGAGAAGAAGTAGCTGAAGAAATTCATGAAAACCGCAATGGCCAGCGCGATGTAGAGGCCGTTGCGGCCTGCGAACATCTCTCCGCCGGCCAGCAGCAGACCACTCATGATACCGAGCAACAGCGCAGTCTTGAGACCGTTCATAGAGGCCTTTCTACTTCAATTATCGCGCAGCCCCCGTAGGGCAAGCCTCCGGCTTGCCCCAATGGACAAGCCGGAGGCTTGTCCTACTATAAAGATTGGACGTTCTTCGAGTGCTTCTGCTCTTCGCGGTTGCGGCAGACCCGCAGGCCGCCAGAGTCTCGCACAAGATCGAAATCATTGAGAGCGGCAAAGCCAAAGCCGGAACCGTCTACACGTTCACCGTGGCGGAGCTGAACGCTTGGGCCCGCGCCAAAGTTCCGAGTGTGGTGCCGCAAGGCGTTCGTGAGCCGCGCCTGGAGCTTGGAACAAACAGCGCCACTGGCTACGCGCTGGTGGATTTCATCAAGATGCGGCAGGGCGCCGGCGAAGAAACCAACTGGCTGGTGACGAAACTTATTCAAGGCGAGAAACGCGTGAAGGTAATCGCGCGCATTCAATCGGCGAAGGGTCGCGCCACGGTCTATTTGCAGCGAGTGGAAATTGGAGGATTGGCGGTGAGCGGCAGCACGCTGGATTTCCTAATCCACACGTTCTTCATGCCGCTTTATCCGAACGCGAAAATCGACGAGCCATTCGAGCTGGCCGATCGCATCGATCACATTGAGGTAACGCCTGCCGCGGCGCGCGTGTACATCAGGAAGTGATGCGCGTGGCGGCTTCCTTGCCTGCCTTGATGCAATCCGGCAATCCGATGCCGCGATAGCCGTTGCCTGCCAGGTGAAGTCCCGGGATGCCTTGCACGATGGATTCAATCTGCTTCAGGCGCTGTTCGTGTCCCACGGTGTATTGCGCCATCGAGTTGGGCCAGCGCGCGATGCTGTGCAACACCGGCACGGCCTTTATACCCATGATGGTCTGCAGCTCGCGTTGCGCGGCTTCCACCAGCGACTCGTCGCTCTCTTTTAATGCGTCGCCACCCATGAAACAGCGCAGCAGCACCATGTCGTCCGGCACGCGATAGCTGAATTTATTTCCCACCCAGGTGCAGGCTGCCATTAATTTGCGCTCGCGCTTGGGCACAAGAAATCCAAATCCATTGAGTGGATGATCGAACGTGTCCTTGCGATAGCCGAGCGACAACGTGACCGATGATGTGTATGGAACAGATTGCAAAAGCTCCGCCAGGTTGCCATTCCATGGCTGCAACAGGCGCGCGGCATCGCCGGCCGGAGTCGCTATCACCACTTGATCCGCTTCTATGAAATTCCCGTTCACGCGCGCGCGAAAGCCGGACCCGTTGCGTTCGAGACTCTCCACTGCACCATGCACAACATCCGCGCTCCCCTTTAGCTTGTCCACCAACTGGCCCAGGCCATTCTTCAGCGTGCGGAACAGCGATCCGGATCCCGAGCCTTTGGGACGGGGCGCCGCCAGAACTCCGCGCGTCAAGCTGCCATACTTGGTTTCGATTTCGACGAAGCGCCCCAGCACGCTGTTCACGCTCATCTCGCGCGGATCGCCGCCATAAACGCCCGCCAGCAGCGGCTCAGCCAGGTAGTCGATAGATTCCTGCCCATAGTGATCCAGCAGAAAATCATAGACCGAACGATCCGCGAGAGGAGCTTTCGGAGGACGGCGCAGAAACTCCAGGCCCATGCGGATCTTGGTGCCCCAGGTCAAGAGCTTGGTACCGACGAGCGGGAGAATTTTGGTCGGCACCATCATCATCAGCCCATCCGGAAGAGGAACTAATTTTCCATGCTTGAGAATGTATGTCACGCGCAGATGGTCGTTCGAGCCGATCACCTGGTCCGCCAGCCCCACTTCGCGGATCAAATCCATGGCCCAAGGCTTGGCGGCCATGAAGCTGTCCGGACCCGCTTCGAGCAGGCATCCTTGCTGGGTGGAAGTGCGGATAACGCCACCCAGGTGCGCAGCTTTTTCGATCAGCTTGGCGCGGACACCGGCCTTGTTGAGATAGTAAGCGGCGGATAGGCCCGAGATTCCCCCGCCAATGATGATTACGTTTGGCATGTAGAGAATATCACGAGCATGTATCTTGCCAGTCTCTGTAACGCAAGCCTCCGGCTTGCTAATTGGGCAAGCCGGAGGCTTGCCCTACGGTTAGAGTTTGAACTCGCGGACGAAGTCGACCACGGCCCGCACGCTGTCCACCGGTGTCTCCGGCAGAATGCCATGGCCCAGATTGAAGATATGGCCCGGGCGAGACCCGGTACGCTTCAAAATCTCATGGACTCGCATTTTCAGCTCGGGCAGCGGCGCGAACAGAACGGCCGGATCGAGATTGCCTTGCACAGCGGAGCGATAGCTGATGTCCATCCAAGCCTGGTCGATGTTGATGCGCCAGTCCACACCCATCACGTCGCCGCCGGCGGCGTGCAGCTCGCGGAAGAAGCCGGCCGCGCCGGTGCCGAAGTGAATCACCGGGACGCTGGCGGTCCGAATGCGTTCGATCAGCGCGCGCGAATACGGCGCTACGTAGCGCACGTAGTCATCCGGACCCAGCGCACCCACCCAACTATCGAACACCTGAATCGCGCGTGCTCCAGCCGTCACCTGCGCCAGAGCGAAGGGCCCCAGCACATCCACCAGCTTGCCCATTAATCGGCGCCACAGCGTTTCGTCGCGATACATCATCTGCTTGGTGCGGATGAACGTCTTGGAGGGTCCGCCTTCGATCATGTAGCTGGCCAGCGTGAATGGCGCGCCTACAAAGCCGATCACTGGAACGCGGCCGGCCAATTGGCGCACGACAAGCTGAATGGCTTCCCCCACATAACCCAATTCGTCTGTGTTCGAAATGGAGAGCGAGTCAACGTCGTCAGAAGTTCGAACCGGATTATCGATCTTCGGCCCCTCCCCCGATACGAACTTCAACTTCAGCCCCATCGGTTCCACCGGAAGAAGCAGGTCGGCGAAGATGATGGCTGCGTCGACATCCAGAACTTCTACGGGTTGCAAGGTTACCTGCGCCGCCAAATCGGGCCGCTTGCAAATTTCCAGGATACTGGCCTTGGCGCGGATATCCCGGTATTGTTTCATGTAACGTCCGGCCTGCCGCATAAACCAAACCGGCCGTACATCGGTGGGCCGGCGGCGGCAAGCATCTAAAAATCTACTGTTCATTGAAGCCAATCGCATGTTGCACCTGGTCTCGCTTCGCAAAAATAAACGCGAAAGTCGTTGTGTCTGTGTCTAGCTGCCCATTTGGGCCCTAAGATATAGTAGGGCTTGGTCCAAGCCTCACTGTCAAGGGTTCGAGGTGCAATAACTGAAGTTGATAGCATTCCTTGGGAAGGATACCCGGTCCGAGGGTCCATGATATGGCTATACATCTTGCCTTCGGCGTAGAAGAACTTCTCGTAGTTACCGGAGGTGGACATGGATTCGTCCTTCAGGTACACGGTTTCGATTGATTCTTCAGGGTTTTTGGGATTCTTGATGTCCACTTTCCAGCCCTTTTCGTGGGGNNTCCTTTAGAATCTGTGCGATACGGTCGACCGCGTAGCCTTTTCCGATGCCACCGGGATCCAACTCTATGCCGGGTTTGGCGAACCGGACGGTTTGTTTGGCGGGATCTAGCAGGATATTCTGGTAGCCGATCTTGTTCAGAGCCCCCCAGACCTCGGCACGGTGCGGCAAGTGGCCGGAGCCCTTGTAGAATCCCCAGACCTTCATGAGCGGTCCTACGCTGATGTCGAAGGCTCCTTCGCTTTCCCGGCTGTACTCGACACAGGCGGTGAGCAACTGGAACAGCTCCGGCGTGATGTGGACCGGTCCATCACTGGCCGTCCGGTTGACCATGCTCCATTCGCTCGCGGGTTTGTAATTGGAAAGCATTTCATCCAAGCGGCGCGCCTCTTCCAGACCTTCCGAGACGGCCGACTGCAACCGGCCGCGGTCCTCGCCATAAGCCACGATGGAAAAGGCGGTGCCCATGGCGTCCACGCTGCCTTCCACGCGCAGGAGGTCGGGTTGGGCGGAAAAGGCAGGCAGCGCTAGAACGAGCAAAACGCCGATCACAGGCTGAAGCCTGCGCCACCTGTAGGCCGAGATGTTATTGATATCTAGTGGCGCAGACTTCAGTCTGTGCTCTAAAGTTATGTCTTTGTTCATCCGGCGGGTTCCGGATCGCGAGGCCGGCCTTTCCGGATGCGCTTCAACAAATGTTCCATTTTGCCACCCAGCTCGCTTGCGACGTCCGCTTCGAAATGCAATTCCGGGATGCGGTATACAGTCAGCCGGGTGGCGAGTTGACGCCGCAGAAAATTGCGGGCATGCGCCAGCGCTTCGAGAACGGCTTTGGTATCCGAATTTTCCGGGATGCGGACCCGCACCATGGCATGCCGCTTGTCGGGCGAGATCTGCACTTCGGTCACGATGGCTGAGCCTACGCGCGGATCCGCCATTTCGTATCCGATCATCTCGGACAGTTCCTCGCGGATAGCTTCGGTGATGCGCTCAGTGCGATGATCCATAGCTCAGGCGGCAGGCGCCAGGAGGCAGGCTGTCGTCACTCGATCCATTCCAACGTCGTACCCACCAGGGCGGCGCCCAACATTGAGGACGCTTCCCGTTCCACTAGCTGCAAGGTTTGTTCGGCGCGGGTATGGTCGCTCGAAACCGTTACGGCCGATATCAGCGAACGTTGCCAGAGATCCTGATAATCGATCTCGGCCACCGCCACGTTAAACTTGCCGCGGAGACGATCCTTCAGGCCCTTGACAGTGTGACGCTTGTCTTTGAGCGAATGCGCCTCGGAGAGCTGCAACTCCAAGGTCAGGACACCGACGGTAGGCATAGCTCAGGCAGCAGGAGGCAGGCGGCAGGCTGCAGCGAAACCACAGCTGCGGCGGGAAGCGTCCTGTCTCCTGCCGCCTGGCGCCTGCCGCCTGTCTTCATGCCAACGCCTCCGCTGCTACTTTCTCGGTCGCGAACGCCTCAATCACGTCCCCCGGCTTCACGTCGCCGAAATTCCGGACGGTCAAACCGCACTCGAATCCGTTCTTCACTTCGCTGGCGTCGTTCTTGAAACGCTTCAGAGACTCCATTTTCCCCGTGAAGACCACTACGTTGTCGCGCAACACGCGGACCTCGCTGTCGCGCCTGATCAGGCCGTCCGTCACCACGCACCCGGCCACATTGCCGACCTTGCTGATGCGGAATACATCGCGCACTTGCGCCCGGCCCTGATACACTTCCTTGAAAACCGGTTCCAGCATGCCCGTCATAGCGCGCTTCAGCTCGTCGGTCAGCTCGTAAATGATGGTGTGCAGGCGGATGTCCACCTTCTCCTGCTCGGCCAGCGCCGTGGCGTTTCGCTCCGGGCGGACGCTGAATCCGACGATGATGGCATTGGAAGCTGAAGCCAACAACACGTCGCTTTCGTTGATGGCTCCTACGCCCGCGCGCAACACGTGGATTTTGACCTTCTCGTTGGACAGCTTTTGCATCATGTCGCTGATGACTTCCGCCGTGCCGCCGACATCCGTTTTCAGGATGATGTTGAGTTCCTTGATTTCGCCTTCCTTCAACTGCTCATGCAGTTGTTCGAGCGTAACGCGTCCGGTCTTAGCCATGGCCACGTCACGCGCCTTGGCTTCGCGGTAGATGACAATCTGCTTGGCCTTGCCGGTGTCGGTGACTACCTGGAAGGTATCGCCAACCTCTGGGAGAGATTCCAAGCCCAGCACTTCAGCGGGCATGGATGGTTCGGCTTCGCGTAGCGGCTGCCCGCGATCGTCGAACATGGCGCGCACCTTGCCGAATACCGAGCCGCAAATGAAATAGTCGCCCACATGCAGCGTTCCGTCCCGGACCAGGACGGTGGCCACGGGGCCGCGTCCGCGATCGAGCTGGGCTTCGAGTACAGTGCCGACCGCAGGACGCTCGGGATTGGCTTTGAGGTCCTGCAGGTCGGCCACTAGCAGGATCATTTCGAGCAACAGATCGAGATTGGTCTTGGCCCGGGCGGAAACGGGAACCATCACGACATCGCCGCCCCAGTCTTCCGCCAACAGATTACGGTCGGCCAGTTGCTGCTTGATGCGCTCCGGCTGGGCATCTCCCTTGTCGATTTTGTTGATGGCGACGATGATGGGCACCTTGGCGGCTTTGGCGTGATCGATGGCTTCGACGGTTTGCGGCATCACGCCGTCGTCGGCGGCCACCACCAGGACCACGATGTCGGTCACCTTGGCTCCCCGCGCGCGCATACGCGTAAACGCCTCGTGGCCGGGAGTATCGATAAACACAATCTTGCGGCCGTTCTTTTCGATGTGATAAGCGCCAATGTGCTGGGTGATGCCGCCGGCCTCATGTGCGGCCACATCGGCCGATCGTATAGCGTCGAGCAGCGATGTTTTGCCGTGATCGACGTGGCCCATGATGGTGACCACCGGCGCGCGCTTCACGCGGTCCGCAGTCTCCTCGGCCAGCTCGATTTCCTGCGTGCTCTCCTCTTCGAAGCTGACCTTGTTGGTGGAGGCGCCGTAATCGCGCGCCAGGTCTTCGGCCATCTTCACATCCAGATTCTGGTTGATGGTGGCGAAGATCTTTTTCTCAACCAGCTTCTTGATCAGCAGGTTGGCTTTGATGCCCAGCTTTTCGGAAAGTTCCTTGACGGTGATGCCTTCCGAGATCGTAATCTCGCGATCGATGGGGGGCGGCGCAACGGGCTGCTCCCGCCGCGATACCGGCATCCGGAGTCTTCCCTCTTCCTGTTCCTGATCGCGATGGCGGTCGCGTCCGCCGGGCTTGGCCTGATGCCTGCGCTGCTGTTCGGTGGTAGGTAGCGGAGCGGCCGGCTCCATCCGCAGCGGCGAAGTGGGATGCAGGGTTCTGGTGCGGCGAAATCCGGGCGATACGCCTCCACCTCCGCCTGGACCGGGAACTCCGGGACCCCGCATAACGGGCTGGCCAGGACGAATGGGACCGCGATAAATGGGCTGGCCGGGCACCGGCGTGGAGCTGCGAGTGGGCATGCCAGGCCGTGGTGCTTGCGGCTGCACCTGACCCGGCGCCGGACGTGTTTGCTGCAGTCGCGCCACCATATCCGGACGTGGAGGAACTATCGGACGAGCCGCCGGCTGGCCGGCCAGATTGGGCCGCGGGGGCGCCGCTCGCAAAGGCATGGCGGGCGCTGGTCCCGGCGTTTCAACAGCGGGAGGCGCCGACGCTCGCGCCGTAGAAGGAACCGAGGGCGAGTGAGCTGCCGGCGTTGATGGAAATGGTGGCGGCGTTCCGGGCGGCAGGGGCTGGCGCGGTCCCGAAAGTATCTGACCAGGCCGGGGCGCCGCAGGTACAGGGCGCGCAGTTACCGTGCCGGTGCGCAGAGGAGGATGCAACGGTGCACTTGGGCCCGATGCCAGCGGCGGCCGCACCGGAGCAGGCTTGCCGCGAAGCGGTTCTTCCGTGACCGTGGATGTGGAGCCGTTCTCAGACGGCGGAGCTGCGGGGGCTTCCACAGTATGGCTGGGCGCGCTCTTGGCTGCGATCACCGGTGGTTCCTGTTCGGGCTCCGCAGCAGCGTGAGGTTGCTCTTCAATCTTCTCGGGCTCCTCCACTGCGGTGGCCGGTCCACTGCCTTCCGGCCGGCCGGCGCCTTCTCCGTGGACGCGCTTCCGCACCAGTTCCGCGACCGGCTCATCAATCGAGCTGGAATGCGTCTTCTTTTCGGTGACGCCAACCTCTGGCAACATTTCTACTATCACGTGCGATGGAATCTCCAGTTGCCTCGCTAGCTCGTTGATGCGAATTTTGCTCATATTTAAGACTGCAACGCTCTCGTAACGCGGCGCTTAGCTGACTTCCCCCGAATCTTTAATGGTATCAAATTCTTTTTTGGGAACCGTAGAATCCTCCGCGGCCGAAGACCCATCCCCATCCGCTTGCGCAACAGGTTCCACAAACTCATCCGTCGGGAGTTCCGGCGCGACATCCATCGCGCCATCCGTCGCAATCTCCGTGGTATCTTCCGGCACAACCTCGGCAGCCGCGGAACTCTGTTGTTCAAACTGCGCGTAATAGGAATTAACAGCAACCAGGATCTTCTCGACGATGCTGGGCTCGATCCCGGGAATCGCTTCCAGTTCTTCCGGTGTCATGGAACCCAGTTTTTCTACAGTGCCCACGCCCGCTTCGATGAGCTTCTCGGCGATTTCTTCACTGAGCCCATGATCGATCAGTATGGAAACCGGCGCTCCGGTGGGTACCAGGGCCGACATGGCGGACTCCACTTCCTGACGCTTCTCTTCTTCGCTCTTTATATCGATCTTCCAGCCCAGCAGCTTGGCGGCCAGCCGTACATTCTGGCCTTTCTTGCCGATTGCGAGCGATAGCTGCGTATCGTCGACAATCACTTCCATGTGTTTTTCGACGGCGTCGATGATGGAGACCCGGCTGATTTTCGCCGGACTCAAGGCATGCGTGGCGAACGAAACCGCGTCCTCGGAGAATTCGATGATATCGATCTTCTCGCCCCGCAGCTCACGGATGATGGATTGTACCCGCATGCCCTTCATGCCGACGCAAGCTCCTACGCTGTCCACGTCGCGATCGCGGCTTGAGACGGCGATCTTGGTTCGCTCGCCAGGTTCGCGCGCGCAGCCTTTGATCACCACCGTGTTGTCGTAAATCTCCGGGACTTCCTGCTCGAATAGCCGCATCACCAGCTCCGGCGCGCCACGGGAAACAATGACGCCCGCGTTCTTGCCGGCCTTCTCCACGCTCTTGATCACGCAGCGGACGCGCTCACCCACGCTGAAGTTTTCGAGCTTGCTTTGCTCCTTTTTTGGCACTCGCGCTTCAGTCTTCCCGAGATCAACCACCAGATCCTGGCCTTCGATGCGTTTCACCGTGCAGTTCACCAGTTCGCCGACGCGGCCGGAATACTCCGAGTAAATGGTTTCACGTTCGGCTTCGCGGACCTTTTGCAGAATCACTTGTTTCGCGGTTTGGGCGGAAATGCGCCCCAAGGCTTCGGTGGGTTTCGGAAAGCGCAGCTCGGACTCCAGCTGCGCGGCCGGATCGATCCGAATCGCATCCTCGAGCGAAATTTCTTTCACCGGATCCAGAACCGACTCCACAACTTTCTTCACTCCGTAGATTTCAAGAGCACCGGCATCGTTGAAAGCAGCCACCAGGTCCTCGGTTGTTCGGAAGTGCTTGCGAGCCGCCACCAGCATGGCGTCCTTGACCGCGTCGATAACGATCTGCGGGTCAATGCCCTTCTCCTTACTCAAGATCTCGATGGACTGATAGATAGTTCCCACTGTGTCCTCTTCTTAAACTGTTCGGGGGTTCTTTACCACTCAAACTTCAGGTTGGCTTTTTCGACCTGCGTTAACGGGAAGTGAATGACCCTTCCATCGCTCGGCTCCAGCGCGACCACACCCTGCGAAATACCGGCCAGCTTGCCTTCCCAACGGCGCTGGTTCTCGACTGGTTCCCGCAGTACGACTTTTGCTTTTTGTCCCACAAACCTCTCGAAGTCTTTTTCTTTAAATAACTTGCGTTCCAGGCCCGGCGAGCTTACCTCAAGTGTATAATTCTCGCCTGGTATGACGTCTTCCACATCCAAAATAGTTCCCAACTGGTGCGAGATGAATTCGCAGTCGGCGTGGGAGACGCCCTGCGGCCGATCGATAAAAATGCGCAGAACCCGGCCGCGCCCGGCGCCCAGCAACTGGACGTCGACGATTTCGATCCCTTCCGGACCGCCGACTCGTTCGGCGATCTCGGTGATCTTGGCAACAATTTCTTCCTTGCCGATCGCGGACATGGTCTAATGCAATAAAAAAGTGGGCTTTCGCCCACTGACGTTACCCGACACTCCTATTATACACATTTACCGAGCCGCGCCCGGCAGGAAGCGCTACCACGATAGCAGCAGCCTTGCCATCTCGTTACGCTCCGTTCCCGTCGCGGCTCTGCTATGGTCTACCGTATGGACATAAACGGGAAAGTCGCGCTGGTTGGCGGTGGTGCGTCCGGATTGGGAGCGGCCACAGCGAGAATGATCGTCTCCGCGGGCGGCAGCGTGGTCATTGTGGACCTCAACGAGAAAGTGGGAAATTCGCTGGCCGCGGAACTGGGCGCAGCAGCCCGTTTCGTTCGCGCCGACGTGAGCGATCCTAACGAAGTGGAACAGGCCGTGAAGGCCGCAACCGAGGCTTTTGGCGCGCTACACATCTGCGTAAACTGCGCGGGCATCGGAGATCCGCAGAAGATCATCGGCAAAGATGGCCCGGCCGATCTTGCGCGGTTCACGAAAGTGATCCGCGTGAACCTGATCGGGACCTTCAACGTCGCGCGGATCGCAGCATGGGCTATCGCGCGCAACGAGTCGGGTTCCGATGGCGAGCGCGGAGTCATCATCAACACCGCATCGGTGGCCGCCTTCGATGGGCAGATCGGGCAAGCCTCCTACTCGGCGTCAAAAGGCGGAATTGTCGCTTTGACGCTGCCGCTCGCGCGCGATCTTGCAGGCCTAGGGATTCGCGTCATGACCATCGCGCCGGGGCTTTTCGACACACCGCTGTTGGCCGCCTTGCCCGAAGATGTGAAGGTCGCGCTCGGCTCGATGGTGCCGTTCCCCAAAAGGCTGGGGCGCCCGGCGGAGTACGCGCAACTGGCCCGGCAGATCATCGAGAACCCGATGCTGAACGGCGAAGTGATTCGCCTGGACGGTGCCATCCGGATGGCGCCTCGATAGCCGCTGGCCGGAACGAAACGCGAGCGATATAATGAAAAAGTTCGCAACCGTTCTTGAACCAGCCGTCTCCAATAAATATGCGGATCTTGCCCATTCTTTGTCTCCTGGTTTTGCCGGCGTGGGCTTGGTGCGCAATGTCCGGGCAGGCGGAGGCTCTTTATCAACATACGGACTATCAGGCTTCGCTCCGGATTCTGAGCGTCGATACTGCACCCGACGCGGCCAGCTACGCGCTGATGGGCAAGAATCATTTCATGCTGGGCGATTACCGCGAGGCCACGCAGCTTTTCGAAAAAGCGCTTTCTCTGAATCCGCGGAGCTCGGAATACGAGTTGTGGCTGGGACGCGCGTATGGGAAACGCGCGGAGACCGGCGGATGGCTGACGGCGCCTTCAAATGCCTCCAAGGCGCGCCAGCATTTCGAGAAGGCGGCGGCGCTGGATGCTCATAATGCCGAAGCGCTGAACGACCTCTTCGACTATTATCTGAACGCGCCAGGATTCCTGGGTGGTGGATTGGAAAAAGCGGAAGCAGTCGCCCAGCAAATCACCGCGACGCGGCCCGCTGAGTATCATTTCGAACTGGCCCAGATCGCGGAACGGCGCAAACAGTATGCGGAGGCCGAGAATCATCTGCGGCGAGCGATGGAACTCGCGCCCGGCCAGGTGGGACGCGTGTTGGACCTGGCGCGCTATCTTGCAAGACGGGACCGCGTGGCTGAAAGCGACGCTGTTTTCGCGCAAGCGAGCCAACTGGGACCCCACGATCCGCGCGTCGCTTTCGCGCGAGCAAAAACCTATATCGACCAGCGGCGCAACCTGGACCAGGCGCAAAAGCTACTTCACCAATACCTGGATTCTCGCCTGACACCGGATGATCCCCCCAAATCGGCCGCCGAAAAACTTTTGCGCCAGACCGTGGGCGGATGACTGCTTCCAAAACGAAGCCCGTGACGATTTTGCGCGTCTGGGCGATTGTGTTTCTGTTCATCGCGCTGAAGGCCGTGGGTAATCTATCGCTGGCCTGGGGGATGAAACATTTCCCGCAAGTAATGTCGGCCAACCCGATCCCGTATATAGAGGCAATGTTCAATCCTTTCGTCGCACTCGGGGTGCTGGCTCTGATTCTGGCGTTGCTCACCAGGATGGCGTTGTTGAGCTTGGCGGACTTGAGCTATGTGCTTCCCGTTACAGCGATCGGATACGTCATCGCGGCATTCATGGGCAAAACGTTCTTGAGCGAAACCGTATCCGGACAGCGCTGGCTGGGGACTGTTCTGATTTTTGTGGGCGCTGCCCTGGTAGGTTCAACTTCACATTCCACCACGAGCGTCCAAATCGAATGAAATGGATTCTGGTCACTGTGATGGTGCTAGCCACGGTTCTGAGCGATCTGCTGCAGAGCTTCGAGATGAAACGCGCCGGCGAGCAATCTGTTGGCGCGCGAGGGCTGATGCGATTGCTGGGCGAAATCGCGCGGCGCCGCTTTTTGATCCTGGCCATTGGATGCATGGCAGTTTCGTTTTTCTCATTCATGGCTCTGGTGCAGACCGAGCCGCTCAGCTTCGCAGTGCCCGCTTCCGCGGCGAGCTTTGTTCTGGAAACGGTTCTGGCAAAGTTGGTTCTTCGGGAACGTATCAGCGCGCGCCGGGCTGCCGGCGCGTTGATCGTGCTGTGTGGAGTGGTTCTGGTGGGGGGCTGATCCATAAGGGCTAACTTGAGCCAGAGACCTTGCGAGGGACACGTGGCGCGGACACTCGTGTCAGCTGCGTCGAGACTCATCTTGACGTTCTTCTATGCGCCGGCTCTCGGTAGTTTGACGGCTTGCCCGGACATCGAGATGAGTCTCGATGCGGCAGCCTGAAGGCCGCGCCACGGTCTGAACGCCGATTGGAATTTCGCCTAAGTTAGCGCCTATGAGGGGGCTGATCAGTGTTTCACCGGGACCAGTTTCCCTTCGCGGATGTAATAGTCAGCGCCGCGCCAGCGAATACTCTTGCGCAGAAAGCTGGCCAGCCAAATTAAGAACGCTAGCGCATCCCACATTGGGATGAGTGGCATTTGCTTCCAGAAGCGCGGTTGCTTCAATCCATGGATGCCGATCATCCAGGTCATCGCTACGCGCAGGCAACAATATGTCCCCAAGTACGCGAGCGCGACGGCCGCGGAAGGATGCACCAGGACGGCCGCGATCGACCACGGTAGCCCTTGCGTCAGCAGCAATCCAAGATGGCCCGACGGACGCACGTGCCGCATCACCACCAGCCAACGCAACCGTTTGAGGATTAGCGCGCGCATGGAATGATAATCCGGTACGGTCTCGATAACGTATGGCAGGAGGACCACTTCATAGCCTTGTTCGGCGATCAGGCGCCCAACAAGAAGATCGTCGGCGGGCTGGTTCTCAATGGACGCGTAGCCGCCGAATCCAGCCAGATGCGCTTTCGTTGTCGCGATGGTGGTGCCGAGAGCGAATTTGATACCGTCCAACTGCCAGGCCACCAGCACGCCGGCGTAAAAATCCGAGGTCATGCCCGCAGTCTGCAGATGGTCCGTGAACGTGTTGATCGCGGTAGGTGTGTAGAAGCACGTCACCGCGCCGATCTTCGGATCGCGAAGAGGAGCGGTTACCTGCCGCAGATAATCCGGCCGCACGCGCACATCGCTGTCGCTGATCACCACCACTTCGTGCGCGGCTTCATCCACCAGACGCGCCAGCTTCGCTACTTTGTCATTGGTTGCGACGCGTCCCGAACCATGCAGCACGCGAATGCGGCTCTTCGGGAAATCCACTTTCAAGCGATCGATTACGAAAATCACCGCTTCGTCATCGGAATCGATACAGAAGACGATTTCATAGTCGGGATAATCCTGCCGGCAGAAGCTCGACAGGTTTTCGTAAGCTTCCGGATCAAGCCCTCGGATCGGCTTCAAGTTGCTTACCGACGGATGAAAGTCCGGGTCGGGGGCTTTCAAAGGCTGATTGAAATATCGCCAGGAGCTGTAGATCACGATCAGGTAATAGATAAACGGAATGGCTGCGATTCCCAGGAACACGGTAGCAGCAGCCGTCATTGTTTCAGGCTAACCGACGGCGGGGGTAAATTGGTAGGCCAAAATTCGGCGTTGGACAAGCCTCCGGCTTGTCTGGGCAAGCCGGAGGCCTGCCCTACGATCGCCGTGCGAGCAGATAAAGCGTCCCCGGGCGCGTTCCTTCTTCAAGAATTTGAAAACCTGCTTCTTGGAGATGTGAGGCCCACCACGCCGGACCGCGAGCTCCGCTATGCATGATCAGCGGCCCGAAAGCAAATTGAACCCATGGTTCTTTGCCCACCAGAATCAACAGAAAATCTCCGCCCGGTTTCACCACGCGGGCTGCTTCGGCGAGTGCTTGAGTAATGCCCTCGCGATTGAGATGATCGACCGCATAGGCGCTGACGATGGCATCGAAGGCGGCGGGTTCGAAGGGGAGCTTGCGCATGTCAGCGGTTGTGATTGAGGCGCGCTCGGCCACGCCCGCTGCTTTCAAGTTCTGAAGAAGTCTCTCCTGCGGACTTTCTCCGGGGCCGAAGTGGTGTTCAAACGAATCACCGAAAAGATCCAACGCCACAAGAGTGGCTTGCGGACGAGCTTCAAGAACCATAATTGACGACCTGCCAGTCCCCGCGCCAAGATCGAGGACACGTCCCGTGCCGGCACGGAAGAAATTTTGGGTCGGCAAGGGAGCCCGGCCGTTAATGTCGAGGGTGAAACGCGCCACTACAAATGCGGCGCTCGACCAGAGAGCCAGGACGGCCAATAAGAACATCGGCCACTTGGACCACTTGCGCGTATATCCAAGCAGCAATAACGCAAGAGCGCAGGCTACTATCGGCACATGGCCATAGCTAAGCCACCACGGATAGCCAAAATTAAGGTGAGCGTTTGCAGATACCGGCATCCTTCAGATTGTGCGCCATCGGTGCTGAACCGTTCCTGAACGGCGCGTTCATCCGCCGTTCATCCCCAGTGAGCTATAAAGGTGTACTTGCGGGTTCTAGTGGTCGAGGACGAAATACGGTTGTCCCGGCAGTTGGCAATAGTGCTCACTGAAGCCGGCTATGCCGTAGACCGCGCCACCGACGGGCAACAAGCCGATTTCCTTGCGAATACAGAGCAATATGACGCCGTAATCCTGGATCTGGGCCTGCCGAAAATCGACGGGCTTACGCTACTGCGCCAGTGGCGGAGCGCCGGGATGCTGGCGCCGGTGCTCATCTTGACCGCGCGCGGGAGCTGGCACGAAAAAGTGCAGGGCATCGACGGCGGAGCGGACGACTACGTTTCAAAACCTTTCCGGATGGAAGAAATTCTTGCGCGTATTCGAGCTCTGATCCGCCGCACAAGCGGGCTCGCACATCCTCAGCTTCGGTGCGGTGCGCTGGAGCTTGACCCACGCTCAGCGCGCGTGTCCGTCGGCGGAGCTCCTGTGAAGTTGACCAGCCACGAATTCCGTGTGCTCTCTTATCTGATGCACCACAGCGGTCAAGTGGTATCACGCACCGAGCTCACCGAGCATATCTACGCGCAGGATCTCGACCGCGATTCGAATACCGTCGAGGTTTTCGTGGCCCGTCTGCGGCGCAAGCTCGGCGCGTCCTTCATCGAGACAGTACGGGGACTGGGCTATCGCATGCGGGAACCATAACCCATGCTGCGATCGCTAAGGTCCAGATTGATCCTCGCTTCGCTGCTATGGACGGCGGGGTTACTGGCTTTGATGCACATGCTTACGTTGATGGTCATACATGTTGTTCCGGCCATCCGCTCATCGAACGCCATGTGGCCCGTCCTGAGCGGACTCGGTCTCATGGCTGCGGGACTTATTGGATTGCGCCAAGGCCTAAAGCCCTTCCGCCGGTTGCGCGAACGACTAATGGCCGTTCGTATGGGCGAGGACCGGCGAGTGGAGGGAGTGTACCCAAGCGAAGTGCAGCCCCTCATCGACGATCTGAACGCGTTGCTCGAAGAACGGCAGAAAGCCGTGAAGCGCGCTACCGCAACCGCAGGCGATCTTGCGCACGGCCTCAAGACTCCGCTGGCGCTGCTGGCACAGGAGGCGGATCGCGCCGACGCTGAGGGAAACCGCGAGCTCGCGGAGAATATCGGCCAACTGGTGGAACGCATGTCCCGCCAGGTAACTTACCATCTCGCGCGTGCTCGCGCCGCGTCGGGAGTTGCCAGTGCAGTACCTTGCTCCGTGGCCCCTTGCACCGACGCGCTGATACGCACGGTCTTGAAGCTGTATGCGGGCCGCGCGCTCGAAATCTTGCCGGATGTAGCCGGGGACCTGTGCGCTAGAGTCCAGCGGCAGGATCTCGACGAAATGCTCGGCAACCTGCTGGACAACGCATGCAAATGGGCGAAATCTAAGATTGTCCTGAAAGCATCTCGAAGCGGCAGCGTGATCGTATTCACTGTGGATGACGATGGACCAGGTTTGGATCGTGCTCTCCAATCCGCGGTTTTAGAGCGAGGAGTACGCATCGACGAGAGCGCGCCGGGCTCGGGGCTCGGTTTAGCAATCGTCCGCGACTTGGCCGAGTTGTACGGCGGATCCGTCTCTCTGGATGACTCTGCTTTGGGCGGATTGCAGGCCCGGCTCTTGCTACCGGCTGCGTAATCTCCCGGCAATTGGTGCTGTGTCCCCGAAATTCGCCGTGGGGCGGACGCCCTCGTCCGCGCCGGACCCCCTGGTCCGGCTCTTACGTTCCACCGAAACAAAAGCCGACGGGGGCGTCGGCCGCGGTCCAGGGGGACCGCCCCACTCCGCGAATTGTTCAACGAACTTCAGGGACAAAACACTAGCCACCAGCTACAATAAGGACCTTGGAACCTCTCCGTACCGCCATTGACCCGCATTCCGATTCTTATCGCGCGAATTACGACGCTATGGCGGCGCTGGTGGATCGTCTC
>PMOK01000231.1 GCA_003162425.1 Bryobacterales bacterium
CACTCCTGCGAACGCATGGGATTAGAATGCTAAAGTCCTTTCGCCGACGGCCCATGAGTCAACTATCGATATGCCCGTGAAAAAACGTATCCAGCGCCAGCTTGTACTTCTCAGCCAAATCCCGTGACAGATTCCGCATCTCGTCTTCCGGCATGGGCGTAAAGCTCTTGGCTACGTGCACGTTCTCGCCGATATACGCTAGCTTCGGCATGCCGATAACTGCCGCGGCTATGGGAAGTGACATGGCGTAGCGGATCAGCGTACTCGCCGGCGCGGCGCCCGCCAGTTTGTCCTGGCCGAACACTTTCATCGCCGTGATGCCCATGTTCTTGCTTCGCGCAACCGGCAGCGCAATGGTTTCGAAGCATTCATTCCAAGGATCGTGAAAGCTCTTGGTGGGTCCCACGCGCGCCGCGTTCAGAGCCATCTGGGTACAGTCAAAATCGTTGTGTTCGAGCGCGGCCTTCAGGACGTGCGGATCGTTGTGGCAGGTAACGCCGATGAAGCGCGTCACCTTCTGATCGCGCAGCTTATAAAGCGTCGCGAGGACACCGTCCTTCGCCTCCACCGCTTTGAGATCGTCTTCATCCATCAGGCCGTGCACATGAATCAAATCCAAATGGTCGGTCTGCAATCGTTTGAGGCTTCCTTCAATAATCCGCAACGCTTCGTCGCCCTTGCGCCGCTCCACCTTGGTGACCAGGAAAACTCCCTTGCGGCGCGATTTCATCACTCCTCCCACCCACGTCTCGCTCACGCCGTCGCCGTAGGAATAGGCGGTGTCCACATAATTAATTCCCAGATCCAACGCGTGGTTGAGTGCCGCTTGGCCGTTTTCTTCATCCTTATACATCAGCAACCGGCTGCCGCACCCAAGACCGAGAATGGATACGCGATGGCCGGTTCGTCCCAGAACACGAGTCGGCATTGCGCCTTCGTCGGCGCCAAACGCCGCGCTAGCTGCCAAGCCTGACGCCGCCGCCGTCTCTAAAAACCTTCGCCTCGAAACGCTCATATTGCAACTATGGTAACCGAACCGCGACCGTAACGGAGTCGGTGCACTGGCTCCCCACGCCCTTCCAATGCAATCCTGGAAGCTGATGGCCGTCCTGTTAAGCTGTTCCGCGATTCGCAAGTCCTATGGGAAGCGCGTCCTGTTTGAAAATCTTTCGCTGAGCCTTTCCGAAGGAGAGCGTACCGGATTGATCGGACCAAACGGCAGCGGCAAGACCAGTCTGCTCGAGATCCTGGCCGGGAACGATGTTCCGGACGCCGGCGACCGCGCCATCCGAAAGTACAGCCGGCTGGCCTACGTTCCTCAGGATTCTCTGTTCGCGCCGGAGGACACCGTCGTTTCAGTTCTGAATCACGCGCTCGCCGGCGTGCACCTGGAAGAACGAGAGAAGACCATTCGCATTGAAATGATGCTGCGCCGTGCCGGATTCGAGGATCCCACCGCGCCGGCCGCCTCGCTCTCAGGCGGATGGCGGAAGCGATTGGCAATCGCCGCGGCGTTGGTAACATCGCCCGACGTGCTTTTGTTGGACGAGCCCACCAATCATCTGGATCTCGACGGCATCCTTTGGCTGGAGCGCGCCATCGCCGCCGCGAATTCCTGTCTGGTAGTAACCCACGATCGATATTTTCTTGAGAATGTTGCTACGCGAATGGTGGAGATCAATCCCGCGTATCCCGAAAGCGCCTTCCAGGTGAACGGGAACTACAGCGAATTTCTGGAGCGCCGCGAGGAGTTCTTCGAGGCGGCGTCTAAGCAGCAGGAATCGCTCGCGACGAAAGTTCGAAGAGAAGTGGAATGGCTTCGGCGTGGACCCAAGGCCCGGACCGGCAAATCCAAAGCGCGAATCGATGCGGCGGGACGCCTGATCGATCAATACTCGGCCGCCACGGCACGCGCTCGCACGGCCACGGCCAAGATCGACTTCACCTCGTCCGATCGCAAAACAAAAGTGCTGATTGAGGCCGAGGATATCGGAATGACGCTGGGCGGCCGGACTCTCTTCCGCGACTTGAGCCTAACGCTTTCGCCTGGCGTGAGAATCGGTCTGGTGGGATCGAATGGCAGTGGAAAAACTACGCTGCTCAAGATCCTGGAGGGCAAACTCGAACCCGACGAAGGAACCATCCGTCGAGCGGACCTGCTGCGCGTGGTGAGCTTCGCTCAGGATCGAACCGAACGTTTGGACCTTGAAGTAAGCCTGCGGCGCACTCTGTGTCCCGAGGGTGATTCGGTGATTTATCGCGGACGGCCGATTCATGTGGCGGGCTGGGCCAAGCGGTTTCTGTTCCGGTCCGACCAGCTCGAGATGCCCGTCTCCAGCCTCTCAGGCGGCGAGCGTGCGCGTGTGCTGATCGCGCGGCTGATGTTGCAGACGGCGGATGTGCTGCTGCTCGACGAACCGGCCAACGACCTGGATATTCCGACGCTCGAGGTGCTCGAACAGAGTTTGCTCGAATTTCCTGGCGCCATCGTGCTGGTGAGCCATGACCGCTATTTGCTGGACCGCGTGTCCACCATTGTAATTGCCTTGGATGGATCTGGCGAAGTGGGTGCATTTGCCGACTACTCGCAGTGGGAGGTGTCGCGAGGCGAGCGAATTGTGGAAAAGGCGGTCGTGAAGGAGCGAGATGTGCCAGCGTCCGCCCCGGCGTCGCAAAAAAAGTTGTCTTACATCGATCAGCTCGAATGGGATGCCATGGAGGAAAAAATTCTCGAAGCTGAACGGGAATCGGCGGCCTGGCATCATGAAGTTCAGGACGCTTCTTCAGATGCTAATCGATTGCCGCAGGCCTACGAGAAGCTCCAACAGGCGCAAGCGCGAGTGGACGAGTTGTACGAGCGTTGGGCTGAGCTGGACGCGAAGGTAGCGAAGTGATTTTCTCCGGCCCTCCCACGAAGGTGGTATCAAGAAATCCCAAGCATTGGGGATTCAATCCGTGGCTCTCTAGAGGAAACTTAGTTAGTGGATATCGCTATGCCTGAAACGCCCGAAATGAATCCCGCCGCTTTTCCAACGCTGGATGACGCGCAAATTGCGCGCGTGGCCGCATTCGGAGTGGAGTTGCGCGCCGAGGCTGGTGAAATCCTTTTCGAACAGGGAGACGTGGACCGGGGCGTTTTTGTTGTGCTCAGTGGAAGCATCGAAATCATTGGCGTTTCTAACGCTGATGAAGCCGTCCTCAGAGTCCTCGGCCGCGGAAATTTCACCGGCGAAGTAAGCCAGCTTTCGGGACGGCGCGCCTTGGTCCGGTGCCGGGCGCGCGAAGCGAGCAAATTGCTGGAAATCGACCGCGCGAATCTTCAGCGTATGATGCAAACCGATGCTGCACTCGGTGAGATGTTCCTCACGGCGTTCATACTGCGGCGCGTGTATCTCATCGACCATTCGGTCGGCGATGCCATACTGATCGGATCCAACCTCTCGAGCGATAGCTTACGTCTTCGAGCGTTTCTAGCTCGCAACGGTCACCCTCATACTTACATCGATGTGGAGCGCGAGCCTGATATCCAAAGTGTTCTCGACCATTTCGCGATTCGTGTGACAGACATCCCGGTCCTCATCTGCCGCGGCCAACTGGTGCTTCGAAATCCCAGCAATGCCGAAGCGGCGGCCTGCTTCGGATTGAATGCGGGGATCGACAAAGACGGTGTGTCCGACCTGATTGTGATTGGCGCCGGACCCAGCGGCCTGGCTGCGGCGGTTTATGGAGCTTCCGAGGGGCTGAACGTTCTGGTGATCGAGAGCAACGCGCCGGGCGGGCAGGCCGGGTCGAGCTCACGGATCGAGAACTACCTGGGTTTTCCCACCGGGATCTCCGGCCAGTCTCTCGCTAACCGCGCTTTCCTTCAGGCTGAAAAATTCGGGGCGCGTATTTCCGTCGCTCGCGCCGCTTCCTCGCTCAAATGCGGCCGCTCGCCGTACACCGTGGAACTGGACGACGGTGTATCGGTGCAGGCTCGCAGCGTCATCATTGCGTCCGGCGCCCAATATCGAAGGTTGAATCTTCCGAACCTGGCCCAATTTGAAGGCGTCGGCGTTTACTACGGCGCCACTCCGGTGGAATCCCAGCTCTGCCAGGACCAGGAGGTCGCCATCGTCGGTGGCGGCAACTCAGCCGGGCAAGCCGCTATGTACCTTTCCGGATTCGCGAAACATGTCCATCTTTCGGTCCGTGGGCCTGGGCTTGAGGACACCATGTCGCGATACTTGATTGCGCGTATTGAGGCATGTCCAAATATCACGCTCAAGCCTTCGACCGAGGTGGATGCGCTCGAAGGTAACGGACATCTCGAGCGTGTTCGTTGTCGGAACAATAAGACCGGGGCCACCGATACTCACGAAATCAGGCATCTATTTCTGATGACCGGCGCCGATCCGAACACGGCGTGGCTCCGAGGATGTCTGGCTCTCGATGCCAAGCAATTCATCAAAACCGGTACCGATCTTGGCCCCGAATGGCCGCTCCGTCGCGCTCCGTATCTTTTGGAAACCAGCCTGCCCGGAGTGTTCGCCGTTGGCGATGTCCGCGCCGGAAGCGTGAAGCGCGTCGCCTCGGCTGTGGGCGAAGGATCAATGGCCGTCCAGTTCGTCCACAAGGTTCTAGCGGAATAATCCATTGTGGCGCACGCACT
>PMOK01000316.1:0-70421 GCA_003162425.1 Bryobacterales bacterium
ACCGTGAACGCGGCACGCAGGAGTGCGTGCGCTACGGCGCGAGTGAGCCGCGTAAGACTACGATGGAGGCTTTCGGGAGCTGGTAGAGCGTTCCGCGTTCAGCGGTGACTTTCGATTTTCCAGGGGGCCCATCGGGGTCGGCATGTCCGTTGACGCCGTCCGGATGCCACTGATATTCGGCGGCTCCGAAAGTGATGCGGTCCACGGGGCCGGCGAAGGAACGGTCAGGACCCGTGAAAGCAATCTTCACCGAGTGGGCGTTGTCCCGGTCCTTGTTAATGATCATGACGGACCATTGTCCATCCGGGCGCTCGACGGCATAGGCTGTGACCAATACGTTGCCGGATGCGTCCCGCACGTCGCTCGAAGCGCGAAAGAGCAGGTGCGTGGCGTCTACTGGTTGGACCCATTCCTTACTGATTACCTGGGCGGCGAAGTATTGCGAGAAATATCCAGTGATTTTGTAGTTCTTATCGATATTAAAAAAGCCGAACGATCCGCCGCCGCATTCAGGCGACAATCCCCACGGCAGGTAGTGAAAGAAATAAGTGGCGCTAGCGCCGCCGCTCATCATGGACCCGACGTAATCGGCCAGCCAGAGGCCGCCCATGATATCGACATACATTTGTCCGGATTGCCAGGACATGTTGCCTTCGGTCATGAAGAACGGAAGATCGGCGGGCAAGCCATCGTTTTTCCAGACTTCGAGGATGTGGCTGACGATCTGGGGCTCGCGATAGAGATCGCTCCAGGGATTCTTACAAGCTTCGTAGGGATAATGTTCGAAGGAGAAAAATGTGAGATCGTTCATCCGGTTGTGCGCCTTCAGGTAATCGAGAAATCGGCCGAGCCACGACACTCGGCCCTGCGCGTCCGGCCAAACTTCGACATCTTCATTTGTTCCTTCGAAGGACGGCCCACCCAGCTTGGCTTCCGGGACCAGCCGGTGAATGGCGGTGGCGAATTGAAGGTACAGCGCGCCGTAATCTTCCGGCAGCATTTTCTGGCCGTCGGGTTCCTCGCCCATCTCGATGCGGGCGATTGGATAATGGCGCTGGTAGAGATAGGCGATCTCGGCGGCCGCTTCGTCGGGCGTGGAATATAACATCGCAACCGGCACGATGGCGGGAAGTCCGCGCGTGACGCCGCTCGAGAAGAAGAAATCGAATCCCACCTGATCGCCCTTGGATTCATCCAGATCCGTGGCGGCATGCCAGGGGTCCACTGAAGAGGGCCAGGTAGCGGTCTGGTTGCGACTCTTGAGATGCTTGACGAGATCCGTGAATTGGCCATCCGGCGTGAGAGTGCCGGCGTACAGCTCGTTAAGAGCGTAGCCGACGCAGTTGCGTTTGTCGGAATCGCCGTGCGTATCGCAGGTGTTGGAAGATTCAGTCATCCAGATGCGGATGTATTGCACCGGGATTTTCCACGAGACGAGTTTGAGGGTGACGGCGCCGCCCTGGCCGTCCGTAACAATGCCGGACGGGAATGTTTGCCAGATTCCCTTGGTGGTTCCGTCATAGAACGGCTCTCCGGCGCCAGTCCAAAACTGAACGATGTAGCGGCGAGCGTAAGGTTGGGCCCAAGCGATGCGAATGGCGTTGAGATCCTGCTTGGCGCCTAGGTCGAGGATGACCCACTGCGGATGCAGCGAATCGTCCTCGCCGGTGAAGTCGCGAGTGAGATACGGATTGCTTTTCCAGTACGTCGTCGGGTCGCCATCGGTGAGGCGGGAATATTCGGTTCCGTCTCCGCGAGCGAAACCGCGGTGAGGCAGCGGGTAGGCCCAGGAGTGGCGGATCGGATCGGCGGGATCGGCGCTGCCGGTGAAGTAACCTTCCTGCTTTTCTGGATTACTCCAAGTGCCGCGGGGATTCCAGTGCCAGGCTTGGACTTGCAGATCGGTATTTTGGCGATAGGTGACAGGTTGCCAACCGGCGTCGAGAACCTGCTTGAGGATGGGATCGGTGAGCAGGTGATCCGTGCTTCCGGTTTTCAGTCGATCGACACCCGCGCCGAGAGCGCGAATGGGGCTGAACGAATTCACGGCGTGGGATGGATCGGCGTCAACGATAATGTTCTGAGGCGTGGCAACTAGCGCGAAGGAGAGCAGCGCGGCGATGCCACAAGAGATTATTTTGGATTGCGTCATTCTGTTTCATCATATATGGCGCAAGCCGGAGGCTTACGCTACGACTATGGCGCAAGCCGGAGGCTTACGCTACGACGGAGGCCGTTCCACCGCAATCAGCCAGTGTGCGCTTTCTGAATCGGGGTTATCGATGAAGGCATCTTCGCGGTTGAGGATGTGGAAGCCTGCCGCTTCGAGCTCTCCGGCGGCGAGATCGGACGAGAGGACATGATTATCGGTCTGCTTTTCGCGTGGACGCTTGGCGGTCCGAAGAGGCGTGTTGTCCAGGATCACCAAGCGCCCGCCGGGCTTGAGCGACTCCTTAATGTGCTGCAGCATGGATTGATATTGCGGCATTTCGTGATAGGCATTCACGATTAGCACGGCATCCAGCGTCCCTTGCGGGAGCTTCGGGTTATCCTCAGCGCCATGGATCACAACCGCGTTTTTCACGTGCTGCTTTTTGAAGTTAGCCTTGGCCAGACGCAGGCCCCAATCTTTCTCGTTGACGATGTCTTCGCAGTAGACTTTGCCGGCTGCTTCCACCACGTGAGAAAGAATCACGGAGAACTCGCCCGCACCACAACCGACGTCGGCAACCTGGCTGCCCTGGTGAATGGCTAGTTGCCGGACAATGTCGCCCATGCGGATTTCCTTCAGCCGATCGTTTTTGGGATAAAGGCTTTCCACCAGTTGCTGTACTGAATCCTGAGCACAGAGGGGAAGAAGAAAGCAGGTGAGAAGGAAGAGCCGGCGCATATTAGAAGATTAGACGAAGGCGACGGACGATTTCTTCCGGATTTGTTTCGCGCAAGCCGGAGGCTTACGCTACTGGGGGAATCCCGGGCTCGCTTTTACTTCCGCGATTTGCTGATCGTGACGCATATTGTGTAGCGGGATGTAGATGAGCCACTGGTAGGCATTCAATGTACCGAAGATGGGGAACGGATGGTCGACCGTGTGCTCTTTCAACGGCACCTGGGTGTCCTCGATGAATTTGATCGCACGGGCGCGCTGTTCCTTATAGCACTGGATTACTTCTTCGCGGATGATTTTGGCGTGAGGTTGAATCGCTTCGGGCGCGGTAGCTTTGTGAGTGCGATCCACCATCACCTTTTCCAGAAACTCCGTTTTGCCGCGCGTTTTGGTTTCCCAATCGGGATTGGGCGGAGAATCGACCGCGCGTTGTGCGGAGGCGAACAATAAGGCCTCCCCGAGCATAATGTGCTCGGCTGTTTCGCCGACTGACCATCGGTCCGGGCCTGGCTTGTAAGTCCACTGCGCATCGGTGAGGCCGTCGACTAGCGCCAGAAATTCTTTCTGCGAATCCTGGAGGAGTTGGATGGCGTGGGCGCGTTCGGCGGCGGTGAGCGCGGCGTCGGCTGCGTGGAGCGAGCCGGCGAAGGTCAGGATCGAGAGCGCAAGAATTGATTTCATGTTGACTCCTTGCGTTCACACGAGTGTGAACGCGGCACGCACGAGTGCGTGCGCCACGGTATTCAGTATACGTTTTGGGACAGGCGTTTTTGGAGCAGGCGGCGTTCGGGCTCGGTGCATACACACTCCACTGCCGATCTGTAATATGCGGCCAATGGTAATTCGCCAGCGCGGGGTGATGCTGGATTTCAGCGATCGCGGCCAGGCCAGCTTCGGGGCCCTTCCAGCGCGAGAGCGCGATGGCTCGGTTCAAGGCAATGACAGGGCTCGGGTCCATCTGATAAAGCAGGTCGTATTGCTCCGTGATATTCTCCCAGTCGGTGGCGTCGTAGGAAGGCGCGAGAGCGTGCTGAGCCGCGATGCCGGCTTGCAGATGATAGGACGTAAGCTCATCGCCTTCGGCGTTGACGCGCGCAGGCAATCGCGAGGCATGCAATAGAAGCAGAGCCAGCAGCGCGTGCGTTTTGGGCAGGTCGGATGCGGGATGCGCCGCGAGCAGTCGGGCGAGCCGGATGGCTTCATCGCAGAGATCGGCGCGCAGCAGCGATTCGCCTTGGTGCGCCGAGTAGCCTTCGTTGAAAATGCGCTGTTCCCGAATCTGGCGTTTGCCGCGAACCAAGCGCTGCGCGATGGTGGCTTCCTGCACGAGAAAGGCGCGTGCAATCTCCCGCGCGCTGAAACCGGCCACGGTCTTGAGTGTCAGGGCGACACGCAGTTCGCTCGCGAGGCTGGGATGACAGCACAGAAACATCATGGAGAGCTGGTCATCGTCGAATTCGTGATGGGGTTCCGGCATAGTTTGCTCAGGAAATGCGCGGGCGAGCTCCGGAATCTTTTCCGCAAGCGAGGCTTCGCGGCGGATGGCATCGAGCGCGCGGTTTTTCGCCACCTGGATCAGCCAGGCTGAGGGATTCGCGGGGATGCCTTGGAATGGCCAGAGCTCCAGCGCTTTGAGCAAGGCATCCTGCACCACTTCTTCGGCGAGATCCAGGCGGCGGGGTCCAAAGATCCGGGGTCCAAAGATCCGCGTGAGCGTGGAGACCAATCGTCCCGATTGATGCCGGAACAAATGGTCGACCAGTAACGCGGAATCATTCAAGTTTTTTCGATCTGGCGGACTTCAATGGTGCCGAATTCCATGTGCGGGCAGGTTTTGGCGGCCTCTACGGCCTCGTCATAGTTGGCGGCTTCGATGACGAAAAATCCGCCCAGCACTTCCTTAGCCTCGGCGAATGGACCGTCGATGACGGAGAGCTTACCGTTCTGTTTCTGGAGTACGCGGCCTTCGCCATCCATAAGTTTCTGGCCGCCGGTGGCTTTGGTCCGCCTCCAGTCTTGGTACTTATGCATGAGTTTTTGCAGCTCCTCAGGGCTGAACGCCGAAACCGCGTTGCGGTCGCCTCTGAGCAGCAGGATAAATTGTGGCATCTTGTTTCTCCTTTCACCGGCTAGACGAAGGGAGAGCGGCGAAATCGACAAGGGCCCGAAGAAAAATGTGGCAATGACAAGCCGGAGGCTTGTCCCACGGCTATTTCGCTTTTTTCTGCTTCTGTTGGCCGACGCGGATCTTGAAGTGCAGCTGCTTGGCTTCGAGAAACGCCTTGTGATCGTGGCGCGCGACAGCATCAGTCAGAAAGTTCTCCACGCTGGCGCCCTTGGGAAGGACCACCATCACGGTGAAATTCTCGTTGCACTCCGGGCAGAAGGGGCGGAACCGTTTGACGTTGGGAATGGCCATAACAGATTCAGGATATCACAGAGGCATTACGAGGTTGATAATCTGCTCGACGATTGGCAATTGGCGCAAGCTGGGCGGGTTAGCAACCCGCCGCAGGATGGCATCCTGCCCTACAATTACTACACAATGGGGCCATGTCATTGAGCGCCGTCCAGCGAGCGCGGATTAAGCAGGCCTTAAAGACGGCGGTGGCGGGCGTGGCGTCGCTGTACGCCGCGAAACTCTGCAGATTGCCGGAAGATTATTGGGCGTCAATCAGCGCGCTGATCGTGATGCAATCGAGCGTAGGAGCGACGGTCAGCGCCTCCTGGACGCGCCTGGCGGGAACCGCGGTGGGCGCGGTGGTGGGCGGTATTTTTGTAGCGATGTGGGGCGTGAATGTGCTGGCATTCGGGGCTGCGGTTGCAATCGCATTTTATCTCTGTTCGATATTGAAACTGGCGGAGAGCCAGCGGCTGGCCACGGTAACGGTGGCGATTCTGATGCTGGCTGGGCGCGGGAGCGCGACGTGGATCATCGGGCTGCATCGATTTCTGGAAGTGTCTATTGGGATACTGGTTGCCTTGCTCATTTCGGTGGTGCTGTGGCCATCCGGAGCGACGGGAAAGTTACGCAAAGGAATCGCCGCAGTGCTGGGAAGCCTGGAGGCGATGTACCAGACCGTGAGCCGCGGCTACCGCACAGGAGCAACGGTTGCGATCGAGGAACTGAGGTCGCGGCTGGAAGAGACTCTCCGCGGCAACCAGGGGCTGCTGCGCTATGCAATCTACGAACGCGTGAGTGCGCCGCAGCATCACGAATTGCTGGTCCTGCTGATGGATCACGTGGACCGGATCTTTGATGCCGTGGCAGCTTTGGAACTTGCCACGCGCGGCAGCGCCGGCGATTCTTACTTCCAGAATTTCGCGACGGAGCTGGAGCAATTGGAGACCAGGATATCGGCGGCGTTCGAATGGCTTCAGACCAGCGTAGCTGCCTGGAGGTTCGATCGGGAGTGGCCGGATCTGGCGGCGGCAGTGGGGGATCTGGATGAGAAAGCGGCGACGTCGCGGAAGTCGGGTACGTCGCGGAGTTATGAATTAGAGGAGATTCTGCGGTTCTATTCGTTTGTATTGGGTTCGAAGAATTTGGTGAGGGAACTGGAGCTGGGGCGTGGAGTGTTGAAAAGGAGTAGTTGAATCGGGGCCAACACTTTCCTGAGAGTCGCGTCTAATGGCTATCATGCATCCCATCCTGCAGGATCTCCGCTATGCGGCGCGCATGCTGCGCAAGAACGCCGCTCTGACCATGGTGATCGTACTTTCGCTCGCGGTTGGAATCGGCGCGAACACGGCTATCTTCAGCGTTGTGAATGCACTGCTTCTCAAGCCTCTGCCTTATCCCGAGCCCGACCGGCTAGCTATCTTGTGGCTGCGATCGCCGGGGATTGGTATCCCGCAGGACTGGCCGTCGCCAGGGCAGTACATGGACATCAAAGCCGAGAATCACTCGTTCGATGAGCTTTCGATTTCCATTGGAGGCAGCTTCAATATGACGGGTCTCGATCATCCGGAGCGCCTGGAAGGGATGCGCACTTCCTCCACCTTGTTGGATATGCTTGGAGCGAAGCCCCTGCTAGGCCGAACCCTGCTCGCCGAAGAGGACCAGCCTGGAAAGCCACCGGTGGCGTTGCTGACGCATGGCCTGTGGAAGCGCTTGTTCGGAGGCGATCCGCAGATTGTGGGACGAAGCCTCACGTTGAATGGCAAGCAATATACCGTGGCTGGGGTGTTACGTCCGGATTTCCTGCTGAACAGCGAAGTGGTGCCTACGGTAGCGGCGATTGAGAAGGTGGAAATCCTGCTGCCACTCCCATTCGGCGCCGACGCCGTGAATCGACGCGGAGATGAGAATTACAACATTGTGGGGCGGCTGAAGCCGGGCGTAACTATGCAGGAAGCGCAGGAGGACATCGCCGCGATCGCCGGCCGGATCCGCAACAAAGACCATCGGGACCGCACTTTCACCATCAGCGTGGTGCCGTTGCTCGACCAGGTGGTGGGTAATGTTCGGCGCTCCGTGCTGATCATGTTGGGCGCGGTGACGCTGGTGCTGCTGATCGCGTGCGCGAATGTAGCGAACCTGTTGTTATCGCGCGCCACGGGACGCGAAAAAGAGGTGGCCATTCGCGCAGCTTTGGGCGCCGGGCGGATGCGGCTGGTGCGGCAATTGCTGACTGAAAGCGTGCTGTTGGGAGTACTGGGAGGCGCGGCGGGGTTGCTGGTGGCCGTGCTGACGCTCTACTTAGTGCGCGATATTAATCCGGGCAATATTCCGCGGCTGGATGCCATCCGCATCGATGGAAGCGTTTTGGCTTTTACGTTCGGCGTATCGATTCTAACGGGAATTATATTCGGCATGGCGCCCGCTGTCCGGGTGGCGCGAGTGGACTTGAATTCATCTTTGAAGTCAGGTGGCCGAAGCTCGCAGACGGAAGGCGGATTCACCGTAGCGCGGCACGGGCTTCGCAGCCTGCTGGTGATTACCGAGCTGGCGCTCTCCATGGTGCTGCTGATCGGCGCCGGATTGCTGATTCGCAGTTTCGCGAGGCTGGCCAGCGTGCCTCCCGGATTTAATCCGGATCACGTCATCTCCATGCGGTCAGCCGAAGCTGGGCCGAAGTACCAGCAGGACAAAGCCAGGATTCAGTACTATCAGCAGATCGGTGACCGCATCTCACGCCTGCCCGGAGTGCAGTCGCAGGGCGCAGTGTCGACGCTGCCGCTCACGGCGTCCGTCAGTTGGGGAGGCATCTTGATAGAGGGGTACACGCCTCCTCCGAGTGAGCCGGAGTTGCAGGTGGACATGCGAGTGGCTACCAACGATTATTTCCGGACCATGGAGATCCCGCTGTTGCAGGGCCGCTTCTTTAGCGATCACGACACATCCGATGTTCCGAAAGTGGTCGTGATCGACGACAAAATGGCCAAGCGTTTTTGGCCGCACGAGAGCGCGGTAGGCAAGCGCATGAGAGCCAATGTAAAAGACCCGTGGTACACGGTTGTGGGCGTGGTGGGGACTGTCAAGCAATACGGATTGGATATCGACGGACGGATGGTGGTTTATTATCCCGAGCAGCAGTCAGCGGATGGCGGCTTGTACCTGGTGGCGCGCACATCGAACGACCCGGCCAGCGTGGCAAGCGCGATGGTCCGGGAAATTCACGCGATCGACGCAGGCGTGCCGGTTTTCGAAATCCGGACCATGCAGGAACGGTTGCACGATTCATTGGCGCGGCAGCGTTTCTCGATGGCGGTGTTGGGCGGGTTCGCCGGCTTCGCGATGCTTCTGGCGGCGGTGGGAGTGTACGGCGTGATCTCGTACATGGTGACGCAGGGCACGCACGATATCGGCCTTCGCATGGCGTTGGGAGCGCAGCAGCGCAACATACTCGGGCTGGTGGTGAAGCAAGGCATGGCTCTAGCGGCAATCGGTATTGTGGCGGGATTGATGGGAGCATTCAGCCTGACTCGCGTGATGGCGACGTTGCTGTTTGGAGTAAGCGCGACCGACGTAGCCACATTCTCGGTAGTCACGCTGTTCCTGGTGGCTATTGCGCTAGTGGCGAGCTACGTTCCGGCGCTGCGCGCTACGCGGGTGGATCCGGTGGTGGCGTTGCACTATGAGTAGGTTGCTGGTTGCTGGTTGCTGGTTGCTGGTTGCTAGTTGCTGGTTGCTGGTGGTTGGAGCGCGGCTTGCGCCTCGCGCACTGTTTTGCCGGTGACTGGGTGGCGCAAATCTGGGGCGATTTCGGAGAGTGGGTCCAGGACGAAGCGGCGTTCGGTTAGGCGGGGGTGCGGGATTTCTAGGTTGGGGGTAGTGATTGTGAGGTTCGAGTAGAAGAGGATGTCGATGTCGATGGTGCGTGGGCCTTTGGGGATGGTGCGCTGGCGGCCCAGTTCGGTTTCGATTTTCTGGATTGCCGCTAGCAGCTGTTGAGGCGTCAGATCGGTTTCTATTTCCACCGCCATGTTCAGGAACTTGGGTTGGTTGAGGTAATCCTGCGGCTCGGTTTCGTGGATGGACGAACGGCGCACTATGTGCACGCCTTCGCTTTGCAGGCGGTTGAGGGCGGTGTTCAAAAGCGCTGCGCGGTCGCCTAGGTTTGAGCCCAGCGATAGGAATGCAGTGTTCAAAACAGGGGGCTCTGCACGCCGCCGCGCATCCGGCGGGGGATTTTGAAATAGTCGAAGGCGCGATCGGTGCCGATGCGGCCGCGCGGAGTGCGATCGATAAAGCCGAGCTGCATCAGGTATGGCTCGTAAACTTCTTCGATGGTGTCGGCTTCCTCGTCGATGGAGGCGGCGATGGTGTTTACACCAACGGGTCCGCCGCCGTATTTTTCAAGGAGCGTAAGCATGATTTTCTGGTCGATTTCATCCAGGCCGAAGCGGTCCACTTCCAGCAGGTCGAGCGCGACAGTGGCGATCGGCAGATCGATGTGGCCTTCCGCGCGGACTTGTGCGTAATCGCGAACGCGGCGAAGCAGACGGTTTGCGATGCGGGGCGTGCCTCGGCTGCGGCGGGCGATTTCTTCGGCGCCATCGCGGTCGACTGTGACTCCCAACAATTTTGCCGATCGCAGCACGATGGCGGTGAGCTCCTCCACACCGTAATGATTCAGGCGCAGCACCAGGCCGAAGCGTCCCCGCAACGGCGCGCTCACCAGCCCCTGGCGTGTTGTGGCGCCGATGGCGGTGAAGTGCGGAATCGCGATGGAATGGGTGCGCGCGCCGGGACCGGTGCCGATTAGAATGTCCATGCGGAAGTCTTCGAGCGCCGCGTAGAGGATTTCCTCCACGTCCGGAAGCAGGCGGTGCACTTCATCGATAAAAAAAACCTGGCGGGGCCGGATGTTGGTGAGCACACCGGTGAGATCCAGCTTCTTCTGGAGAATCGGTCCGGAGGTTTGTTCGAATCCGACGCCCAGTTCGGCGGCGATGATGGTGGCGAGCGTGGTTTTGCCTAAGCCGGGTGGGCCGTACAGCAGAACGTGATCCATGGCCTCGCCGCGTTGCTTGGCGGCTTCAATGGCGATGCTGAGGTTTTCTTTGAGCTTGGGTTGGCCGGTGAAATCGGCTAGCTTGGTGGGGCGTAGGGCGGTTTCGAATTGGCGTTCGCCTTCCAAGGCCGACGATGAGACGATGCCCATTTCACGCATTGGTTCTAGGGTAACAACAACGCCGTTTCTCGTTTCTCGTTTCTCGTTAGGAACTGTCGTTAACGGACTAGCTCGAGAGATCGCCGGAAGAGGGGTTCGAAATCTGGGGGGGCACCGGCGGATTTGGCTTTTCTTACCGCGGCTTCGGCGGCGGCGCGGTTGCAGCCTAAGTTTAACAGCGCTGAGAGGACGTCCTGTTCCAGGGGGCTTAGGGTGGCTGCTGGCCTTGCGGCCAGGCCGGGGACGGGCGTCGCGTCGAGGCCTTCCAGTTTGTCTTTCAATTCCAGGACGATGCGCTCGGCTGTTTTGCGGCCGACGCCCGGGATGCGGACTAGTAGCTCCACCGATCCATTGCGAATGGCGGGGATCAGATCGGCGGTCCCCATTCCGGAGAGAACCTTTATCGCCAGCGATGGTCCGATGCCGCTCACCGAAATTAATCTTTCGAAGATGGTTTTCTCTTCCGATGTTAGAAAGCCGAATAGAGCGAGCGCGTCCTCCCTGACGTGCGTGTGGATTCGTAGGCGCACTTCCGAGCCGGCTTCAGGCAGGGCGGAATATGTGGAAATTGGGATCAGCACGTCGTAGCCGACGCCTCCAGCTTCCACAATTACTTGGTTCGGATGTTTCTCGAGGAGTGTGCCGCGCAGAAGAGCGATCATCACTCGTCATTATATTGGGCCCAAGTAGGACAAGCCTCCGGCTTGTCCCTTTGGACAAGTCGGAGACTTGTCCTACGCTACTCCCAGCGCAAGGCGCGGAGCGGGTCTATTTGCGAGGCGCGGCGGGCGGGTAGATAGCAGGCCGCCATGGTGACCAGCAAAAGTCCCACTGGGACGATGGCCAAAACCGCCGGGCTCAAGGTTCCGAGTCCGATCAAGCCCTGAGCCAGGATTCCGCGGACAGCGATGCTGGCGGCGAATCCGATGGCGATGCCGATGATTGCCAGTACGAAGCCCTGGCGGAGGATCAGGGCCGCGACATCGGAACGCTGCGCGCCTAGCGCCATGCGGATGCCGATCTCCTGCGTGCGGCGGCTCACCGAATAGGCGATCAAACCGTACAGGCCCACCACGGCGAGCGCAAGTCCGAGTGTTCCCATCGCAGCCACTAACTGAAGAATCATGAGGAAAACTGCGACGGCGCGCTGGTCGTAGAAATTCGCAAGCGTGCGGGCGTTGTAGATGGGCTGGTCGGGGTTTAGCGAGCGGACCACGTCGCGGATAGGAGCCGTCATGGCCGCCGGATCGCCGTAGGTCTCCACCAGGATGCTCATGCTGGTCTGCGGGTGTTGCGTGAACGCAAAATACACGAACGGCTGAGGAGGTTCCGCGACGAAGATGTACTTGGCAGTCTTCGCGACGCCGACGATTTGGAACAGCGGACCCTTGGCATCTTCCAGACGAATCTTTTTTCCGACGGCATCCTGATTCGGCCAATACTTCTTGGCAAATTCCTCATTGACGATGGCGACGCGCGTGGAATCGGCTTTGTCATTGGCGGTGAAAGCGCGGCCGCGAAGGATGGGAGTTTGCATCACGTCGAAGTAGCGCTCATCGATGGCGTTTTGGAGCACCTGGGCAGATTCCTGACCCTTGGGGAATTGAAAGCCCTCCGGGATGACGGTTTGGTTGGACTGATTAGGGGCCAGTGGCACCACCAGGGACAACGTTGCCGATTTCACTCCGGGAAGCGCGCGGGCGCGGTCAATCAGGTTGCGGTAAAACTCGTGCGTGGCCTCGGAAGCAGGGACCAGCGAAGTATCGAAATCCATGGTCATGATATGGTCGATGCGGAAGCCGGGGTTCATCACCAAAACTTTGCGGAAGCCATCCAGAAGCATGCCGGTGGCAACCAGCAGGACCAGCGACAGCGCCACTTGGCTGACTACCAGGGCATTGCGGCCAATGGTTCGGCGGCGGGCGCTGGCGGTGAGTCCGGCAGAACGAAGCGCGGGCACCAGGTCGGTCTTTAGCGCCTGCCAGGCCGGGGCAATCCCGAACACCAGCGCGCTCAGAACGGCGGCGATCAGGCTGTATAGCAATACGCGCTGATCCAGTTGGGGAGCAATGACCACGGGGATATCGGTGGGGACCTTCAGCGTCTGCAGGAAGCGGATGCCGGCGAAGGCGAATCCCAAGCCGAGCACGCATCCGGACATGGCCAGTACGAGGCTCTCAATGAGAAGTTGTCGAAGCAGGCGCACGCGCCCGGCGCCGATGGCCAGGCGAATAGCGATTTCACGCGAGCGGGCTTGCGATCTGGCGAGCAGCAGGTTGGCCACGTTGGCGCAGGCGATGATCAGCACCAGTCCCACCAGCGCCATCAGCATCATCACCAGGTACGAATCCGGCGGATCTTGCTGGACGCGGTCCTCAAATTCCGTTCGGAGCAGAACGCTGCGGTTGCGATTGGTCTCCGGGTAGGCTTTCTCAAGGTTCTTTCCAATGCCGGTCAGCTCCGCCTGAGCGGCCTCGCGGGAGACTCCGGGCTTGAGGCGGCCTTTGGCGTTGAACATTCGATTGTCGCGCTGTTCGAGAACGTTCGGGTTGCTCGCTATGAGACGCGGCGCCATTGATAGCGGCACGTAGAAGTAGGGACGGATCCACTGGTCGATGCCTGTGAAGTCGGGGGGCATCACGCCGACGATGGTGAAGTTGATGCCGTTCATCCGGACCGTGCGGCCGATGGCGGAGGGGTCGCGGCCAAACTCGGTTTCCCAGAAATGGTAACTCAGGATTGCGATGGCGTCGCGTCCGGGGACCTTTCCTTCGTCGGCGAGAAACGCCCGGCCGAGGGCTGGCTGGACATCGAGAACCTTGAAGAAGTTGTCGGAAACCATCTGGCCCATGCGCATCTGCGGTAGAGCTTTGGGAGTAGCCGCAAAGCCGACCGTGGTGAACTGGAAGGCTACCAGGCCAGCCAGCGACTGGTTCTTGTCGCGAATGTCGCGGTATTCAGGGAAGGACACGCCGTCCAGTGGAGTGGAGGGGGTGGCCGTTCTGAGGTTGAGAACATGGCTCGGCTGCGGGATGGGGAGCGGGCGCAGCAGGATGGCGTCGGCGAGGCTGAAGATGGCGCTGTTGGCCCCAATGCCGAGCGCGAGCGAGAGCGCGGCGATGGCGGTGAAGCCGGGATTGTTGAGAAGCAGACGGATGGCTTGGCGGATCTCTTTGAACAGCATGTTGGTAGGGATACGCCGGAGGGACAGAGTTAGTTCCGGGAAATTGAGTTGCGCGTTTTCGCGGGCGATCTTTAAGTTGTTCCCGAGTCAGGTCCGTGTCCCTTTCCTGCACTCTTACTGCTGCTAGTAAGGCTGAGGATTCGATATTGAACTCGGGGGATGGTCTGGTCAAGAGGCGTGAAATACCGGTACTTACTTAGTGAGTAGCGGTACAGACGTACCGGCAGCCGGTTCCAAGTTGCCAACAGGGGAGCTAGAAAATGCCACTGGGAGCTAGGCGGTTCAGGTCTGGCTCCTCGGTTGTGTTCTTAAGTTTTGTATGTGTGCTGCCGGGCTACTTCGCCAGGCGTAGGATTTCGGACGCAATCTGGCCGAAGGCGCCGGAAATATCCGAGGAGTGCTGAGCCCAGACGTAGAGTCCCGCCGGGTAGTTGCTGTCGTAAATCGGACTCCGGGTATCGTTGGAAACACGCTCCAGGAAGATGCCGTCCGAGGGAAGCGGTACGGCGGCGTTTCCGAGGCCAATGGAGTTGATAATGACGCCGCTGAGCCCACGGCCGTATGCGGGGTCGACGGTTCCGATGCGAATACGCCGCGCTGAATCGTCGGAGGCGTTAACGGCGAGTGGAATCCCGTTGCTGTGGTTGGTAATGTCGATGTAGCCGGCAGCATTGAGGGTGACGGGCCAATAGCCGTTATTGATGAGATTATTGCCGTAAATATCCACCGTGGGGATGCCTCTGAAATCAGTTAACGTCTGCCAATTCGAATTCCAACTGGAGGCATAGGCGCAACCCTGGGAATTTGGCGCCAACACCTGGTCGCTCACGCCGGAAGAAGTGGTACTGGTTGGCGGTGTACCATCCGCATTAGCGGTAGCCGTGTTCGCGGCTAGACCGATAAAGGCCGAATTGTCGACGTAGGTGGCGTACATGCCTGTAATATACTTTCCGGTGAAGCCGGAGGGGAATCCAGCGGGAACGCTGGCTGGAGGCACCACCTGCACTGTCTCAGTGCAAGGGCTGCCGGATGCGATGGGCATGTTCGCTGCCACGCCTGTCGGCTCGCCGTCGGTGAAGAAAACGATGAAATTCAAGGCAGCGGTCTGGTTCAACCGGACAAGATCGTCATAGGCGGTCCATAGCGCGGCGGCGCTACTGGTGGAACCTTGGCAATCAATGCCATTAATCGCAGTAGTCATACCAGCCTGGGTGAAGGACGTGGTGGCTGCCTGTTGCACCATCGTGCTGGTGGCGAAACTGACGATGCCGACGTTATCGCGGCCAGGCGCAAAGTTCCCCAGGAAATTGATGGCGGCCTGCTTCATGGGTCCGCAGGAGCCGCTAGCGGTCATGGATCCGGACCGATCTAAGACCAAGTTGACGTTTACATCTTTGCGGACCGCGATGGCGATGGCATTCACGTTGGCTGAAGTAAAGTTGAGAAAACGCATGAAGAGAACCGGAGCCACCACATGGCCGGTAACCGAGACGGTTCTCTGATGAGCCACGCTGAGATCCACAGTCACATCGGTGTTTTGGTCGATGGTGACATCACTGGTGAAGAAATAATTGCTGGGAAAGTTCAGCTTTGTATATGTGACTGCCGCGATTTTTGCCGATGAAACTTGCGCGGTATCGTCCGAGCCGCGGGCTAGAGAACGTGCCGCGGCCAGCGCCGCTCCATCGACAGCTCCTTGTAGCCGGCATTTGAGGATGTAGAGGACCGTCCCATCGATAGCGAGCCCCGCCATGGGAACCGCCATTACCAGAATGCACGCTGTAACGTAAATCGCCGCACCCCGTTCTTTGATTCGCTTGGAATGTGTCATGTTCTCCTCTTTCTGCTCCAGCCTGCGTTCCATCGGTGTTAGTGGAAAATGAACCT
Source organism: Bryobacterales bacterium (assembly GCA_003162425.1). Classification (GTDB taxonomy): domain Bacteria; phylum Acidobacteriota; class Terriglobia; order Bryobacterales; family Bryobacteraceae; genus Palsa-89. The sequence continues at coordinate 15,578 of PMOK01000316.1, forward strand.
TGCGTATGAACCGCCGGCAGTGGACCACCCCAGGAAGCCGACATCGGGATACTGAAAGTACACCTCGACCACGTAAGCTTGGTCACCCTGGGGCTGCGCCGGAGGCGAAGCAGCGGCGCCAGTCGCCCGGAGCACGGCGTCGTCCAAGGCAGCTTCAAAGCCCGATGTCCGAACCGAAGAGTTGCTATTGGTGATGTAAACCGACGGATCGATGTTGCCCGCGGAGTCTAGAATCGACGAATCGGGCGCGCCGAAATCGCCCGTGCGCAACGAAGCCTGACCAATTACGACTCGTTGCGTGAAAACCGGCAATCCAATGTTAGTACACGTGAGCCCAACAGCGTCGCAGTCAACCTGGTAGATCGTGATCACCTTGGATAAAACCACTACTCCATTCCCACCGGTATCGGTCATCCCTATACCCGACGCGAGTTGTTGGGTGACGATGTTCCGATTGGTGGCCTGCGTGAAATCCACGCCGTTGGAGTACATGTGCGCCACGTCGCGCGCCACTTGCACCGCCTGGACATATCGGCCCATCATCAGGCCCAGCCCGATTGTTCCAAAGAAAAGCAGGAGGAGGCAGGGCACTACGATCGCAAACTCGATCAACGTGTTCCCGCTCTCGCTTAAATGCTTGCTGCGATCAATTTCTCTCATCTTGAGGGCAATACTCCACCTGGTGGTGCTTCCATCACATCCGATGAGGAAGCTGTAAAGGTAAGCAACCCAGTGCTTCTCCACAGCGGCGCCATCCACGCCCGTGTCACTGAGGCGTTTACCACGCAAATGTTCCCCTGGGCGTTGCTACCGGTGCCCGTCGACGCTGCCAGCGTTGTCTTGTCGTAGTAAGTAATCGTTATCGTGGCGTTCCCCGCTGACAGGTCAGCACTGTTCAGAAACCCCATCGAGTTCGCCTGAACCACCGAGCTGATAGCTGCGTCCTGACCGCTACCGCCGGTTTGCTGGGTTATGGCGTATCGAACTCCCTCGCGCACGGCATTCCGCAGCGTGTTCTGAATAAAAATCGCCAAAGGATAATCCAGCAGCGCGAACCCGATCGCCAACAAGGGGAGAATGATCAATGCTCCCTCAAGCAACGCCGAGCCACGCTGGGACTTCAAGCGCCCCCGAACCCTACGCTCGGAACTGGTGGAATTATTGCTAATTGATTTCATCAGAGACTCGGTCGCACTCCCAAAACCCTTGGCTGGTCAAAGAATACGCCTACTAGTAATGTCGTGGGTTTGGACGGAATGCTAAATCCGTAGAACCCGCTATTCAAGACCCGGAAAAACCCTTAGTACCTAGCGAGTGGGTAGGGGTACCGCCGGTACAGTGCATGTCCCCTGGCCGTGGAGGCTAATGAAAAAATTGCGGTACGGTGCAGGTCCCCTTGCCGTGGGGGCTAATGAAAAATTGCGGGAACACGCCTGCTTCCGTTGACGTTTGAGACCGTTGCAGACGCTAGCCCGGAGTGTCCCCGAGTTTTTCCGAGATACACCAGCGTACAGTAGTGTTCATGGCGCGCCGCCGTTTTTTTGTCGAGGCAGTCGAGCGCGGACACGCGCAAATTACCGGGCAGGATGCTCATCACCTGACTCGCGTCCTGCGCGTGGAGCCGGGCCAGAAATTCGAGATTTCCGATAACCATAATGTATATCTGGCGGAGGTGGAAACTGCCCGCAAGGATCTGGTGAGGTTTCAGATTCTGGAAAAGATTGAGGCGGCGGAGCCGGTGGTCCACACGGCGCTCTTTGCGGGGCTGATAAAGTTCGAGCGCTTCGAATGGCTCCTGGAGAAAGCTACCGAACTGGGCGTGGGCGAGGTGACGCCGGTAAAGACCGAGCGCAGCGAGAAAGGTCTGGAGGCGGCTGCGCTGAAGCGTATCGGGCGATGGCAGCGAATTGCGCGCGAGGCGAGCGAGCAGTCGCGGCGGGCGCGGCTGCCGATCATTGAATCGCCGATCGAGCTGGCGGATGCGTTGCGGATCGAAGAGGGGCATCGATACGCGCTGGAGGAGGCGGGAGCGCGGCCCATTCTCTCGGCTTTCCCGGACGTGCGCCAATCGGGCGATCGGGTAGCGCTGCTGGTGGGTCCCGAGGGCGGATGGACGGAGCGGGAACGAGCAGCCATCGTGGACGCCGGTTGGACCACGGTATCACTGGGCGAGCGGATACTTCGGGCCGAGACCGCGGCGATCGCGGCGCTGGCGATCGTGAATGCGGCGTGGGAACGATAGCCCGTTTCTCGTTTCTCGTTTCTCGTTGGGTGCTTTCTGCCGCCTGCCGCCTGCCGCCTGCCGCCTGCTGCCTGCCGCCTGCTGCCTGCCTCCTGTATCCTGAGTTGTCATGACTAGACGCAACTTCATCGCATCATCCGCGGCTGCTACCGCGCTTGCTTATTCTCAGGTTTCTGGCGCTAACGAACGGTTGCGTATCGGCGTGATTGGTTGCGGTGGACAAGCCACGGATCACATGCGCACCTTGGTGAAGATGCGCGAGTCCGACAATTGCGACGTGCTGGCGGTTTCGGACGTGTATGACAAGCGTGCGGAACAGGCCGCGCAGCTCACCGGCGGGAAAGTGGTGAAGGACTATCGCCGCATCCTGGACAATCACGATATCGATTACGTGCTGATTGCCACGCCTGAGCATTGGCACTACCAGATGATCGTGGACGCGATCGGCGCTGGGAAACATATCTACTGCGAAAAGCCGATGACGCACACCGCGGCGCAATCGAAGAAGGTGGTGGAGAAGATCGCCCAGAGCAAAGTGAAGATGCAGGTGGGCGTGCAAGGCATGTCGGACGATTCCTACGAAACTGCGCGCAAGTTTGTCAAAGACGGCGCGCTCGGCAAAGTGGTGCTGGCGCAGATCGACTATTCGCGGAACTATAAGGACGACTTCTGGGAATATCCCGTGGACGCGGATGCGCGGCCGGGCGTCAATCTGGATTGGAAAGCGTGGCTGGGCGCGGCGCCAAAGCGGCCTTTCGACGCCGATCGCTATTTCAGTTGGCGGCGTTATTGGGACTATTCCAGCGGCATCGCGAGCGACCTGTTTATCCATCGCGTGACGCGCATCATCAAGGCGCTGGACCTGACGTTCCCGGCGTTCGGCGTGGGCGCGGGTGGCAAGTTCGAGTTCACGGCGAGCAGCGCTGAGATTCCCGATACGTTCAATATCCTGCTGGATTATCCCGGCGGTCCGACGGTGCAGCTCATCTCTTCGATGGCCAATGGCACACCGGTGGATCATCTGCTGCGTGGCCACAAAGCGACTCTGCAGTTCACGCGGACCGGTTTCGTGATCCGTCCTGAGGGAGGCGGCGAGGAAATTGTGCATCAGAAGACCGGCGGCGAAGAGCTGGATCTGCACCATCGCAATCTGATGAACGCCATCCGCAAAGGCGAGGCGTTGAAGTGCGATGCGACGCTGGGATACCGCGGCGTGGTGGCGTGCGAGATGGGTGTCCAGAGCTATCGGAAACGAAGGTGCATGCGGTGGGACGCGGCCAAAGAACGGATTGTGTAAGATTTCACCGGAGGGCCGTATGAGGATATGCGAAGCAGTTTTACCTGAATTCGATCAAGAGATGTCCAACACACGAAAGACGCTGGAGCGGATTCCCGAAGATAAGCTGAGCTGGAAGCCTCACGACAAGTCGATGACGCTGGGGCGCCTCGCCGGACACATTGTGGAGTTGGTGGGCTGGGCGAACACCTCCATCACCACCGATTCGCTGAATGTGACGATCGATAAATACCAACCTGTTGTCGCCACCTCACGCCAGCAGATTCTGGAGCTCTTCGACAAGAGTGTCAAGGAATCGAGAGCAGCGATCGCGGGCGCGACTGACGAACATATGATGCAGCCGTGGACGCTCGCGTTTAACGGTCAAACGGTATTCACGATGCCGCGGGCCGCGGTGCTGCGGATGAGCTGCTTCAACCACATCATCCATCATCGGGCACAGTTGGGCGTTTATCTGCGTTTGAACAATGTTCCTGTGCCGGCGCTGTATGGCCCATCGGCGGATGAGGGCGCGATGGGCGCGTCGGCATAACTTGGGTGGGGCGGACCCCCTGGTCCGCCCCACTTACCGTATGCAGACCCTGGGCGCGTCTCACGCCAAGCAGTATAATAAGGTTCCGCCTTCCTTATGTCCCTTCTGGTTCCGAACCGTCACCGCGGCAAGTTGATTGTCGTGGAGGGCATTGACGGCTCGGGTAAATCCACGCAGCTTTCCCTGCTCAGCCAGTGGCTGCGGTCGCAGCGGATCGGGGTGGCTTTCAGCGAATGGAATTCGTCTCCGCTAGTGCGGGAGACCACGCGGCGTGGCAAGAAGAAGAATATGTTCACGCCCACAACATTTAGTCTCATCCACGCCACGGATTTCGCGGATCGGCTGGAGCGCTACATCGTGCCGCTGTTAAAGGCGGGCGCGGTGGTTTGCGCGGATCGCTATGCTTATACGGCATTCGCGCGCGACGTGATCCGCGGCGTGAGCCGGCGGTGGGTTCGCAACCTTTATAAGTTCGCGGTCAAGCCGAATCTGGCTTTCTATTTTCGCGTACCGCTGGAGGTGGCCATCGGGCGCATTCTGGGCGGACGCAACGCCATCAAATATTACGAAGCAGGCATGGATCTCGGCCTGAGCCGAAATGTGGAGGAGAGCTTCCGGTTGTTTCAGGGCCGGATTTTGGATGAATACGAAGCCATGATCCACGAAGTTGGATTCCACGTGATTGACGCCACCGGATCCATCGAAGATCAACAGCGGCAGATGCGGGACATTGCGACCGAGGAGCTCGGAGACAACCTGCACAACGGCCACTTGCTGCGCGCGTCCCAGGGAGATATCGATGCTGCCCAAGCAGCCCCTCGAGTTCTATAGCGAAAAGCTGGCCGGAGTCTCCGAGGAGGAGTTGCAAGGCAAGCTGATCGTCATTGAGGGACCGGACTCGGTGGGCAGATCCACGCAGGTCTCGCGGCTACGGACGTGGTTGGAGCACCGGGGCCATGCGGTGCTGGACACCGGTCTCGCGCGCGGCGCGCTGGCCGGCAAGGGCATCCAGCAGGCCAAAGAAGGCAACACTCTGGGCCCGGTGACGATGACGCTGTTTTACGCCACCGATTTCGCCGACCGCCTGGAGAACGAAATAATTCCTGCTTTGCGCGCCGGCTTCGTGGTACTGACCGATCGCTACATTTTTTCCCTGATGGCGCGCGCCATCGCCCGCAACGAGGATCGCGTGTGGATCGAAAAGGTGGCCGGCTTCGCCTTAGTTCCGCATGCGGTCTATTATCTGCGCGCGGATGTTCGCGACCTGCTGACCCGCGTGGTGTTGGGCCGGGGCGCCTTCGACTATTGGGAAAGCGGCATGGATATGCGCTTCGGCACGGATATGCACGATAGCTTCGTCCGCTATCAGACTCGGGTGATCCGTGCGCTGGACCGTATGGCGAAGCGCTACAACTTTATCGTGGTGGACGCCAATCAAACGCCCGACCAGATTTTCCGGGAGCTGCGTCGGTCGATCGGGAAGTTGTTTTGAAACCAAGTTCTTCGGTTCTTCGGTTCTTCGGTTCTTCGGTTGGTGTGGTGCTGCTTGCGCAGATTCCTGCCGCGGACATTCGCGACACTTATGTTCCCGATACGAATACGCATTTCACGATGCCGGCTTATCGCACGCTGGGGGAGTGGGAGGCGCACAAGCAGAAATTGCGGGATCAGATTCTGTTCGCAGCGGGACTGGTTCCTATGCCGGAAAAGAATCCACTGCATCCTGTTGTTTTCGGACGGATCGAGCGTGAGGGTTATTCGATCGAGAAAGTTTATATCGAGACGCTTCCGGGATACTATTTGTGCGGCAATCTTTACCGGCCGCTAGGCGCGTCCGCGAAGTCTCCGGGCGTGCTGGTGACGCACGGCCACTGGGACTACGGGCGGCTGGAGAACCAGGTGCTCAATTCGGGGCAGAAGCGCGCGGCCAACCTGGCGCTGCAGGGTTACGTGGCGTTTTCTTACGACATGGTGGGATACAACGACACCATGCAGACCCCGCATGATTTCGGGGGGCCGCGCGAACAGTTGTGGTCCTTCGGTCCCATGGGATTGCAGTTGTGGAATTCCATCCGCGCGCTGGATTTTTTGCAATCGCTCGCGGATGTGGATCCAGAACGGATAGCGATGACGGGCGAATCCGGCGGCGGCACGCAGACATTTCTCTTGACTGCGGTGGATGATCGCGTGAAATATTCCGTTCCGGTGAACATGATTTCGGCCAGCATGCAGGGCGGATCGCAATGCGAGAACGGACCGGGGCTGCGCCTGGACACATTCAACGTGGAAATCGGCGCGATGATGGCGCCGCGGCCGATGCTCATGATTGCCGCAACTGGAGATTGGACCAAGGACACGCCGCGCGAGGAATATCCGGCGGTCCGCTCGATTTATGAGCTGTACGATCGGGCCGCCAATGTGGAGACCGTTCAGATGGACGCCCCGCACAACTACAATCAGGCCAGCCGGGAAGCGATGTACACGTTTTTCGACCACCGGATTCTGGGCGAGCGCAAGGATGTGAAAGAACGCGGCACGCAAATTGAAAGGCTTCAAGATGTACTGGTGTGGCATGGCCTGGCGTTGCCATCGAATGCGCTGACATACGATCAGTTGGTGGAACAGTGGATCGCGGCGGCCAAGCGGCAAACGGCTGCAACGCGCGATGTGGAGGTGTTGCGGAAACGGCTGAGATTGGCGCTGGCTACCGAATGGCCTGAGCACGTACTGAGTGAGACGCAGGGCGAGAAATTGGTTCTTGGCCGCCCGGGGAAAGGTGATCGAGTCTCCGCAGTCCGGATCGGCCGCGGCGTCCCATCGGTGGTAGTGATAGATCCGGCTGCGAGAGAATACCAATCCGGTCCGGCGCTCGTCATTACTGTTTTCCAAACCGGCTCCGCGATTGCGCCGCGCGACCGTTCGGCGCAGTTCTTCCTGACGTTCAATCGGACCGACGATCAAAATCGCGTGCAGGACATCCTCACCGCGCTCGCGTACCTGAAGCAGGAAGGGGCCAAGGAGCTGCGAGTGGTAGGAACGGGAAAGGCGGCGATTTGGGCGCTTTTCGCTGCGGCCGTTGCGGCAGTTCCGGTTACCTTTGAAGGCAAGCTGGAAGGCTTCACCGGTGAAGATCAGGACTTTGTCGACGGATTCTTTGTGCCAGGCATCCAGCGCGCGGGCGGGTTAGAAGCTGCCCGGCGTATTTTGCAAAGCCGGTGAGCAAGGCGTCCCCTTGCTGACGCGTGGGGCTGCGTCCCGAACGTGGACACGACGCATCCAAACACGACGTATCCCAACCACCGCCAGCACTGCTCCTCCCAGCAGCCAGCCGACCGACGGCTCCGGCACAGGCGAGGCGGATCCCAGCACAACGTCGAAGGCGTAGTGCAAATCTTCTCCGCCGGCCAGATTGCCGAGGCCGGTGAATCCGTCTGCTAGCGTGCCTGTTCCCAAGTTCTCAGCGAACGACATGTTTTCGAACGCGCTGATTGCGATTTGATAGTTATCCGGCGCCAGTGTCCCGCCGTCGAGGGAAACATCGTAGCACTGCAAACTGCTGGTGTTCGTATGGGCGCCCGCCGGGCAGGTTGTGCCCAGCAACGTCGAGGTCAGAAAATCTCCGCTCGAGTCAAACAAGCTCAAATATGGTTCGAATCCTCCCTGAGCGATGTTCGTTCCCGCTCCGTTCACACCGCCGCCATAGCTAAACGTGACCGCTTCCATGCTGGAGGCCGTGCTGACCGTGAATCCATCTACCACGGCAGCCCACTGCGCATAGTCGCCGTCGGTATTGGACGCGCCCAACGTGCAGCCGCTGCCGCACGAAATTACGTTGGCGTCATTGCGCAGATTCCCAACGAATGAAATGGTCTCGGCCTGCGCCGAGCCGAGACCGATAATCGCGAAAATGTATAGATAGAGCGTTTTCATAAACTCCTCCTGAAAATAGTCATGAATCAGCCAGTCAGGGCAGGCTGATGTAATATCCGGACAGCGTTCCGCGAATATCGTTGGCTCCAACGCATTCCAGGATTGGCTGTGTGCCGGCCTCAAAATAGACTTCGACGGGCGAGTGAACAAAGGTAGCAAAACCATTCGGGTTCGGTGTGAATGTGGGCACGAACAGATTGCCGGCTGTGTCGTTAGACCTGTGCAGTAACATGACACCGTCAGATGGCGCTGGTGATCCGAACGCCTGCGCGTTGACGAATGTCACGACCAGACGCTGTCCGGCGGGCACGGGCGAAAACGTAATATTGCAACCGCTGATGCAGGCGGCGTGGTTTTGTACATATTCGAAATAGGGATTTCGGCCCGGCTCGTCCTGATTGCGCACCAGGGCCGCTCTCACCGCCTGGGCGATGGCATGGCCTTCGGTCGCGAGCGTCAGGATGACGGAGACGGCCGCCAAGCCCGCGGCCACCCACACAAAGCGTTTTAGACTTCCCATAGTATGCTCCCGGTCAATCGACTTAAGGCAGCGTGATGTAGTAACCCGACAACGTCGCTGAAAGACCTATATCGTTACAGCCATCGCATCCCACGGTCGGTGTCTCGCCGGCTTCATAGTAGACCACGACAGGCGAATTTGCGACGTTTGCAAAGCTTGAAAGTGTCGTAGGGAGGATGCGAAAATCCTGTCCGTGGCCACCCAGGAACAGGCCAAAACCTTCTTCTGCGAATAAAGCCCCGTTGAAGAACGTTACTACCAGGCGTTGGCCCGCGGGTACGGGTGGAAAGGTGACGCTGCAGCCGTTACTAAAGCATCCGACCGTTTGGCTATACGGGTTACGACCCGGCTCGTCCTGGTTGCGGACCAACGCCGCCCTTACCGCCTGGGCGATGGCCCGGGTTTCCGTGCCCAACGTTAATAACAGAGCCACAGCCGCGAAGCCCGCGGCAATCCACACGAACCGTTTTAGTCTTTCCATATGTCTCCTCCGAGGCCGGCCAATCGATTGGCTCAAGCCTGCATGAGGGGATGCGTAAACCAGGACCGGATTAGCTCATGCCGGCGGAGAGATCTTCAAAATGGGAGTGGCCGGCGAATTCAGCGAGCCCCGCTTTGGTCTAATTGCGCCAGCAGCCAGGAGCGGGCGAACTCCCAGTCGCGCTTCACGGTCGCGGTTGAAATGCTCAGCACATCGGCGATCTCCTGCTCCGTCAGACCTCCAAAGAACCGCATCTCCACTACCGCCGCGGACCTGGAATCCAGCTCTTCCAGACGCGTCAGGGCTTCATTCATATCGGCGATTCGATGGTCCAACGGAACTGCGTGATCGCGCGCTTCGTCCAGCGAGAGTTTTTCCTGAGAGCCGCCACGCTTCAGGCCCTTTTTCTGGCGCGCATGATCCACAATAAGGCGCCGCATCTGGCGGGAGGCGAGATGCAGGAAATGTAACCGGCTCTCGCAACTGACCGGCGGACCGGAAAGCAAGCGGACACACAACTCGTTCACCAGCGCCGTGGGCTGAAGCGTAACCGCGCCCAATTCACGGCGGAGATGCACCGCCGCCAAGCGCTTCAATTCGCGGTACATCGCCTCCATCAGCTTGCGGCCGGCCGCTTCGTCGCCGGCACGCCAGTCAGTAAGCAGGGAGGTAAGGTCGGAAGGGTCGCTCGCTGGCATCCGGGTACAAACGCCATCATATCGTTGTTTCGGCCCGCCTTAAATCGCCTACGGCTGGGTTCCGGCCAGAAAGGTGCTTAATCCGCGAGCCAATTCATCGTGAAGGCCGCCTTTGGCGTTGGCCGGCAACAAGTGAAGCGCCTCGCGCTCTGTTTGGGCGGCCTGCTGGGAGTTTCCGGTGCGGAAATACGCCCACGCCAGCGTATCCAGAAAGAATGGATTGGTTCGATTGGTGGCGGAGACCGCGTTTTGCGCCAGACGGAGCGCGGCGGCGGGCTGAAGGAGGTCGGGCCACTCAACTTTGAGGAGCGCGTCCGCGTATTCGTTCCATTCCATCGCACCCGCGGCCGGCTTATTTGCCGCCTGCTCCAGCAGTCTTAACGCTTCTTGGGCGGCTTCATGCGCCGCTTCTTGGTTACCGCCGACGGCTAGCCGCTTAGAGAAAGCCCGCAAGGTTACCGCCAGCCGAAGGGACGAGCTCAGGTCCGAGGGATCGATCTCAATCGCAATTTCGGTGGATCGTACGGACCGGCGAAACGCCTCGAGGCTGGCCGCGGTTTGGCCGCTGGCGGCTAGGCTCCCCGCCAGGATTGCTTCCGCCGATGATGACAAACGCCGGTATTCGGCATTGTTGGGCGCCAGCGACTCCAGCCGCCGCAGGGAATCGAGCGCGAGCTTCGCCTGCGCTGCCGCATCCTCGGGCCTCCGCAACATGCGAAGTGCATTGGCATAGGAGGCTTCGGTGGTAGCGAGGAGCCGCTGCACTTCCACTTCGTCCGGCGACGCTTCGGCCAACGGCGATAGAATGGAAATACCTTCCTGACATGCTTCGAGCGCTCCCGCGTTGTCCCCGGCAGCCAGCAGAACCACGCACCGGCTTTGATCCACCGCTCCCAGGGCCCGGCGCATCGAGGCGTCCTGGGGGCTGGACCGCGCCAGGGATTGCGCCAGCGTCCAAGCGCTGCGATAGGACTCCAGGGCCTGTTTGGTATCGCTCGCCATGAATTGGCCATCGCCCAGCTTCGCCAGACTCAGAGCCAGATCCCGGTGGTCGCGGGGCAACGCTAGGTTGCGCCCGGCAATGGTGCGCCGGAGCTGTACGGCGTGTTCATAGGCATCCAGCGCGGCGCGCGCGTCATTCTTATCCGGCCGCTGAGGGTCAATCTTCAATTCCCCCATCCGCTCGTAAGACGCGGCCAGATCGCGCTGCAAGCCGATATCGTTTCCTGAATCCGCGCTCAGCAGCTCCAACTGATGCTGCGCCTTACCGACCACCAGGCGCCGCGCCATGGTGGATCCCGCCAGGTCACGGATTCCGTCGTGAAGGTCGAACAGCAGCGACGCAGCGAGCGTGCGAACATCGCGATAACGATCCTGTTCCTTGCGCCGCTCCGTTTCAGCTTCTTTCGTTCGTAGCTCGGCTAGCGTCCGTTGTTCGGTGGCCATGCGTTGGTTCTGCTCAGCCAGCATGCGCTGCCGGTCCGCGGCGCTGCGTTGTTGTTCGGCCTGGATGCGGGCAGCATCGGCCGCCTGGCGCGCTTGCTCGGCAAGATGGGCCTGGTGCGTGGTGGCCAGGATGCCGGCCGTCAGCAGGAACATCACCAGCGCGGCTGCGGTCAGCGGAAGCCACTGCCTTCGAGCGAATCGTTGCAACCGGTAAGCCATACCGTCGCCTTTTGCCAGAACCGGCCAACCCCGCTGGTGACGCCGGATATCCTCGGCCAGTTGCTCCACCGACGCATAACGCAACATCGGTTGCTTGCGCAGCGCGGTAAGGACAATTGTGTCGAGGTCTCCTCTCAGTTGCTTTCCGCGCCGCCCGGCGACCACGCTCATGGCGGCCGGATCGTCCTCGCAGATCGCGCGCATCACCTCGTGGGGCAGCGCGTCCTTGCGCCGGAAGGGATGCACGCCGGAGAGCATCTCGTAGAGCAGAATACCGAGTGAAAAAACATCCGCCGCGGTGGTGATTGGCGCTATTCGAATCTGCTCGGGACTGGCATATTCGGGCGTTAGAATGGCGGCCGTCGGTTCGGGAGCTGACCCTGGATCCGATTGCAACAGCTTCGCGATACCGAAGTCCAGGAGTTTGACATCGCCGGACGCTGTGACCAGGATGTTGCTCGGCTTTAAGTCGCGATGCACCGTCAGGTTGCTATGTGCATGCTGGACGGCATCGCAGATCTGTAAAAAGAGATCCAGTTTCTGGTTTACCGTCAAGCCGAGCGCTTCGCAATATTTCGTGATAGGAACCCCATCCACGTATTCCATGACGAAGTACGGATCGCCATCCGGAGTTTCGCCCCCGTCCAGTATCGAAGCGATATGAGGATGGTTGAGTTGCGCCAGAATTTGGCGTTCCTGATGAAAGCGGCGCAGAAACAGGCCGTCGATTCGGTCGTGCCGGAGAATCTTTATGGCTACGCGTTTCTGGAAGGTTCCATCCGCTCGGCTCGCTTGGTACACCACTCCCATACCACCTCGGCCGAGTTCCTTTTCGAGAAGATATGCACCCAACTGTGACCCGTCGCGCGCCGGATAGGATCTTTCGCTGCGCGCTCCGTCGCTATCCATCATGACCGTGGCGGTCTGATCCAGAAGGCTAGTGCGGCTGGCATAGGCCGCCAGCATCCGGTTGAGTTCGCTGGCCAGGATCGGATCGCTCACGGAGAGTCCCTCAATCACGCTGGCACGTTCCGGTTCCGGCTCGGCAACCAAATGTTCAAATGTCCGGCGAAGTTGCTGGAATTCTTCAGAAGTCATGACCGGGAGGCGATCCGCTGTGCGCCTGGACCATCATAACAACGTGGTTTGGCTTGGCACGTTTTTGGCGTTACGGCCACTCCCGGCAAACCTGACCGAAGCAGCCCTAATGTATAAACGCGATCCCTAGCGGGTGCACGTCTCCATTTGGTAACGGGAGGGTGTAAATCACCGTGTCATTCGCGGGATTGATTACCGATATGGAATTGGATGCCAGATTGGTGACGAAGAGATGATGCCCGGTCGGTGACATTTTCACGACATGCGGCAGATCGCCGACCGGAATGGTGTTTAGAACCGTAAAGGTGCCCGGATCGATCACATCAACCACACCGCCTACCGGGTTTCCTTCCGCCACATAGACGATGGTCCCGGTGGGATTGAACGTGATTCCGGTGGGCAACGAGATATTGGGGATGACCGTGATAACGGTATTGGTTAAGGTGTCGATCACATATACGTTGTTGTCGGCGCGGCAAGGAATCCAAATCTGTGTCCCGTCCGGGCTGACGGCCATGGAGGCGGGGAAGTTACCCACGGCGATTTGTTGAATCACCGCTTGCGTGGCCACATTGATGACATACACCGTGGAGCCGGATTGATCGTCATGATCGGTTACATAAGCCAGCGACCCGTCAGGAAGAAAGGCGATGTTGTTGGGCTGCGCCGGGAAAGCCCCATTGAGCGGCGGGAGATTGATAGTGCTCACCACGGCCTTCGATGCAACATCGATGATTGAAATGGAAGCTGAAGCACTGTTCGCGACCCAGATCTGAGTGCGGTCGGGCGTAGCCTTCACGGCAGCCGGCTGCTGCCCTACGTTCACGCGCGCCGTCACGTTAGGTGGGCAAGTGCTCGAGAACGCGACGGTGTTCTTGCTCGGCTCCGCGGCGACCAACGTTTCTGACATGACCGGATTGCAGACGGGTGTGGTGCGAGGTGCGCTTACCCCCATGTAGGCGGGATGAAAAGGTAGACGCATCGGGAACGGCATCAGGGGCGTGGGGACGTTGGTGGCGCCGCTTGCAGTTGCGGCTCGTGGCACAGCCAGGCCAGCGACCTCTCCTGGAGGTGGAAGGTCCGGCAGCGGCGGAAGGTCCTCAAATGGATCGGGCAGGTCATCAAATGGATCGGGAAACAAAGAAGGTTCGTCAAACGGATCGGGGAGATCCGGCGTGGGGATCTCGTCAAAGGGGTCTGGAAGAGGTGGCAGGTCCGGGTCCTCGGGCGGAAAGGGGTCGTCAAACGGATCGGGGAGATCGTTGACTGGGTCGAAAGGATTGTCGAACGGAGACGGAGGGTCGTCAAGGAAAGGATCCGGCAACGGGGGAGGGTCATAAACGTCACCGAAGGGGCGATAGAAGCTACTTGGCTTGCCACCGCGCAGGCACAGGCCCGTCGCCAATATCAAAAAGAAAATGGTATACGTTCTTCGCGAAAGCTTCATGACGACCCTCCTACTGGAAAATGACGGTTTTGCCGAAGAACGCGCCCGGTAGAATCACGCCTACGTCCAGGCCGCTGGCAGTGAAATTGATCGGACTCGAGGTTGGCAACGCGCCAACATACACTACGCCTTTCGAACGCAGCAAATTCCTGCGAGTGCCTTGGATATTGGCCAAAACTTGAGGCGGGACTGTGAAGCTGGACGCTCCCGGCGATGCCACGCAAACGAACAACGCCGTAGCATTGTGGGGTGCATCCACGCCGCCGCCGTAGATGATCACCGGTTCGCCGGCCGGCGCGCCGGTCCAGTTGATGGTGAAACCTTGGCTGCGTGTAATGATCTCGGTGGTGGCTCGATTCGTCCAGGTGAGCGCGTAGTTGGTCGGGACGTTGAATTTCGCGTTGATCGCGCCCACATCCGCGCCTCCGGGTCCAGTAAGGGTGTAATTGCCTGGAACCAGGACCAATGACGACGGTATCAAGGAGTTTGCATAACCGGTGTAGGTGTAACCGAGCGGCTGGAAATTGCGTTCGTTGTTGGCGGGTCGCCCCATGTTTCGTTGGGCGTTGGGAGCGATGAGGGCGAACGTGGCGCCGGCGTCCAGAAACTTGCCGGTGGTAAGGGGCCCAGGAAAATTGTCGCCATCGAAAAGATCGCCGGCGGCAGCGTAGGCGGTGCAGGTTCCCGCCGGAGGCAGCGAGAATATGGGATGGAACGGCGCCACTGGTGTCGCCTGCTCTTGCTGGAAGGTGAGCATCGCAGCGTCAGTGATTACGCTGCCGGGAGTTGGTAATCCGACGTCCTCAGTCACGTCCGCGTGCAGCAGCGCGATAGCGCCGATTTTTTTGCCCGCAAGAAAGGGCTGTGAGAGCGCGTTGAGAGGATCAGAACACGCGCCGCCGCCGTTCGAGGAGATGGCCATGGTTAGGGTGTTGCTCACCACTGTGCTATTTGTGCGCACCTGAATCGGAACCCAACAGCCAGTGGGGGCGTTGGCAGGCACCTGGAAATTTATCTGATCCAGGCCAGCACAACAACTGCTGCGCCCGTGATACTGCACAGTGGCTGATACTCCGCCCACAAAGACTTCCACAGGAGCCGATAGATTGCCAGAAGGAGGAGCTTCATTGTCGGCACCTTGAATTGGGCCCAGGCCAGTGGCATAGAGGATGATCACTTGGCCGGGTTTGGCGGTCAGCGCTGGTGCGTTGTACGGCATCTGCTTCGCGGAGACGAACTGCTGCATCACTCCCTGGCCGGTACCAGCGCTAGTGACCCCGAAAATGCCGACGCTGGTGGTGACGATATTGGCGGGCGAGGGTGGGCCAGGAATCACCGTGCCGGCGAAGGTACCCGTCACACGGATGGAGACCTTTCCGAGTGGCGCGTCGGAAGGCATGATGGCGTTGATTTGCCCCGGACCGACGAATACCGGGATCGCTTCCACGGTTGTCGCGCCTTGCGTGATCTTCACGGAGACACCACCCAACGTGGTGGAGAGCGGGAAGCTAAGCCCAGGGCTCGACGTGGGGCCGAGCCGAATTCCGAAGATGGTGAAGAGCGACCCTTGGGCAATGGAGCCGGCCGGCAAGCCTGGAGCCATGAAGCTGGCGCCGTTCACGATCCCCCGCGGGGCGATCAGTGGTTGGGCGGATGATGCGGTGCACACCGCCAGGAAAGCGACGATAGCGATAAAGCTTCGCATGTGCACCTCCCGAGACCAGTACAGCATATACCAAGCGAAGCCGAGCCGCGACCGGGAGGGAGCGATACCACGAGTGCCCTCTAGTTTTGGGTTCGTGGTAGCGCTTCCTGCCGGTCGCGGCTCAGGTCACACTGACCAAGCCGTGGCGCTGGAGCGAATCGATAGCCGCCAAAACCGCGTTTTTGTCCATGTGGCACTTGTCTGCGACGGCTAGTAATTCCGAGACGGCGACGGGCTTTTCCAAACTCTGCAGAATGTCGCGCTCCACCGGGTCCAGCGGATATTCTACGGTGAGCGCTTGTCCCAGCAGCGTGGCCCGGGCGGTTGCGGGGATTTGCTGCCCGCCAAGTACTCGTGACTCGGTCAGAGCGATTGGCCCTGAGCGGCTTATACGACGCCGATCCGGCGCGCCATCGCGCTGTCGCCGCGCAATTCGTTCGAGCGAAAACACTGCTTCCACCTCCGCGCCGGCGTCACGTTTCGGCGGTTGCGATTCATCCACTCGATCCCAGGACGCGCCGGCCGCGGGGTCGCTCCATTCAAAAGCTATCAGCACCGAGATAACCTGCGCATAGCCCTGGTCACGCAGATTGCGAGCCCACGCGCTGACGGATTCGAGATATGCCCCGTAACCTCCGTCGCTCGCAGCGTGGCCGATCGCATAGTAGCCCGCGGAGTAAGAGCGAAGCCGAAGAATGTGAATATCCATCGGAGCGTCATCCAGCCATTGGCGCACCCGTTGTACGATGGGCTCGCCTTCGCGCTCGCCCAGTTCGGTCACGATTTGCGCTATTCCTCCGGGAGCCAGGTGGCGCGGCAGGCCCGCTACGATGCGCTGCTGTATGGCTTCGCCGGATGGGCCGCCATCACGGAACATCAATTCATCCACTGGCGAGGATACAAACGGCGGATTGGCGGTAATAAGATCGAAGCGATCGGTTGCGCTGACCGGCTCGAACAGGTCCCCTGTGGCAACTTCCAGGTTAGCCGCGCCTGAAATCGATGCATTGAAGCGGGCGCAGCGCACGGCTCGGGGATTGATGTCCACTGCGAGCACGCGTTCGGAATGAGACGCGGCAAGAAGCGCCTGAACGCCCGAACCGGTACAGAGATCGAGCGCGGCACGAACTGGCCGCCGCACCGTAGCGCGCGCCAGCCAGCGGCTATCACTGCCGACGAACATCACCAGGTCGCGGGGAACGGTTGTGTATCCAGGATGCGGAAGTTTGTGCCAGGCGTGATCCGAAAAAACCAAGCGATCGCCGACCGGAAACAACGAAGCGCGAGCGCGCGCCATTCCCGACGGATCGATCGCCAGAATTCCGGTTCGAAGCAGGACCGCCTGGCTTAACACGCTCAAGAATCGGTCGAGTTCACCGGCCGGAACGGCGCCCTGCAACAAAAAGAGTTCCATAGCGAGCGCTTGTGCGTCGCGCTCAGCCAGGCGCTCTTCGCGATAAATCGGTAGGGCCTTCCACTTGAGGTCCGTGATATCCGCCAGACCCAGGCGATCACGCACTGCCGTTTCCGTGTATCCCGTGCGCGCTATTTCCGCGACAGCAATTCGGAAATCCGGAACATCGCCGTCGTCGATGAGAAACGGGGCGGATTCAATTGCCGGATTCATCCAAACCCATGTTACCCTGGCGGCGAGACATCTTGACTCTACCTAATCGATCATGATAATCTCTATAGAGATTAGGTAGATTAGATGCCAACCTCTTTCCAAACCGCGATTTGTCCCTGTTGTCGCTGACTCAATCGCTAAGTATCTCAATTCATAGCACCATAAGGAGGGAACGTGACATTCACCGGGAAAGCAGCTTTGATTGGGTTCGTTTTGCTGGGCTTGACGGCTCATGGGTGGGGGCAGGTAGTAGGAGCCTCGGTGTCGGGCACAGTGCGGGACGCGACTGGTGCTGGATTGCCGGAAGTGGCCGTGACCATCCGGAATCTCGAAACCGGCGCCGTGCGCAAACTGATAAGCGACGAGGGCGGGCGTTATGTGGCGCGATCGATCGCGGTGGGACCGTACGAGGTCCGCGCAGAGAAGGAAGGCTTCAGTTCACAGGTGAGGACTGGAATCGACCTGGTGGTTGGCCAAAGCACAACGGTGGATATTACCTTGCCGGTGGGAGAGCTGCGAGAGTCGGTGACCGTGGTGGAAGCGCCATCGCCCGTGTCGCTTTCCACCCAGCAGACCGATGGCCTGGTGAACGAACGGCAGGTGAAGGAACTGCCGCTGAACGGACGCAGCTATGACGAGTTGTTGACTTTGAATTCGGGGGTTGTCAACTACACTTCAGAGCGATCGGGTGGGACGGGGACGTCGAATTCGTCGGTGGGCAACATGTTCGCGGTATTCGGGCACCGGCCGCAGGACAATCTGTTCCTGCTGAATGGCATTGAATATACGGGCGCTTCACTGATCAATATCACGCCGGGCGGCGCGAGCGGGCAGTTGCTGGGAGTGGATGCGGTGCGGGAGTTCAACATCGTGTCGAACACTTATGGCGCGGAGTACGGCAAGCGGCCCGGCGGGCAAGTTAGCATTGTCACCGCATCGGGGAGCAATCAGCTGCACGGGACGTTATACGAGTTCCTGCGAAACGACGATCTGGACGCGCGCAACTTTTTCGATCATGGCTCGATTCCGCAATTTCAACGCAACGAATTTGGCGGCGCGCTGGGAGGGCCGATTCAAAAGGACAAGACTTTTGTGTTCGCGAATTATGAGGGATTCCGGCAGCATTTGGGTTTGAGCGATGTGACGCTGGTTCCGGACAACGCAGCCCGGGCAACCGCGATTCCGAGCGTCAAACCGCTGCTCGCCTTGTGGCCGGTACAGAACGGGCCGGAACTGGGAGGCGGGATCGCGGAGGCGTTCAGCCATCCACTGCAGACCATTCGCGAAGACTTCGGGACGGCGCGGCTCGATCACATCTTCTCCGACAAGGACACGATGTTCGCGGTGTATACGGTGGACGATAGCGCCGACAACACGCCCACCGTGAATCCGCTGAGCGGAGTGGTGGAAAGCCTGCGGGAGCAGGTAGTGAGTCTGCAGGAGCAGCACGTATTTTCGCCGACGCTGCTGAATACGGCCCGGGTGGGTTTTTCGCGAGCCAGCTATTTCTTTACTGGAACCACGCCGGTGGACATACCCGGATGGGTGGTGGGCGATCCCATCGGAGCGATTGTGATCGGCGGCGGCACGGCTTCGAATGGCGCGTCACAGATCAGCCTGGCAGGCACCAACAACGGCAGCAATCTGACATCGGCGCGCAATTTATTTACCTACGACGATCATGTGGCTTTTACGCACGGAATTCATCAGTTCGAAGCGGGCGCGTGGGTGCAGCGTATTCAGGCCAACGACAACCTGGCTCAATCGCAATACGGTCAGGCGTCATTTGGAAGTCTGGCGAGTTTCTTGGCAGGCAAGATCTCGACGTTTTCCGTAGTCCCGAATCCAACGCCGGTGGGCTGGCGAACGGTGGAGGGCGCCGGATTCGTGCAGGACAACATGAAACTGCGGCCGAACCTGGAACTGCGCGTGGGATTCCGGTTTGAATCGACCGATGGCTGGAATGAGTCGCATGGACGGGCATCGAACTACCTATTCGCGGGTGGCATTATTCAAACCCAGCCCCAGATTGGTGACTCGGTGTTCACCGTAAACCGCGCGAAGTTCTTGCCGGAGCCACGCGTGGCGCTGGCGTGGGATCCATTTGGAAAGGGGAAGACGGTGATCCGGACCGGTTTTGGGATCTATCGTTCCTTGCTGGATAATCTCGACTATCGTCTGGATCAGACTGCTCCTTATAACGCAGTGCAGTCGCTCAAGAACATTTCGCTGAAGGGTTTGCAGATTGTTCCCGGCGCTCAGTTGCCGGCAGGCGCGCTGATTTCACCAAGTGGAGTTCAACCAGACGCTTTCACGCCGACGGTTTTGTCTTATACCTTCAAAATCGAGCAACAGCTTGCATCGAACACCTCGCTCGGGGTTGGATACGTAGGGTCGCACGGCTATCACGAGATGTTGTCCGCGGATGTGAACGAGCCGGCTCCGACGATACTGCCATCAGGCACGGTCTACTATCCGAAGGGCGCGCCGTTCGTGAATCCGAAGCTGGCGAATACCACGACCTGGTTATCGGAAGGAGTGAGCTCGTATAACGGACTGGAAGTGGATTTCAATCAGCGATTCAGCCACGGGTTCCAGTTGCGCGGAGTTTACACATACTCGAAAAATCTGGACGATGGGACAGCGTTGAACAGCAGCGTTGGCGTGAATGCTCCGGGGTTCGTTATGTTTCCGCTGGATACGCGCCTGGATTGGGGCCGCGCGACCACGGACGTGCGGAATCTGGCGGCGATTAATGGATCGTACGAGCTTCCGATTGGCAAAGGGACAACCGGCTGGCGCGAAAAGCTGACGCGCGGCTGGACGGTGAGCGGGATCGGAACCCTGCAGTCGGGTTTCCCGTTTACGCCGCAATTGGGATTCAATCCGTCCAACAACGGCGACAGCCGGAACCCGGTGCGGCCTTCCTGGAATTCAGCGTTCACTGGGCCGGTGATTCTGGGCAGTCCGAATCAATATTTCAATCCCAACGCGTTTATTGTGCCGGTGGCTGGTACGTATGGAAACGTTGGCCGAGACACTTTAACTGGGCCTGGTTTGGCCGAGCTGGATTTGTCGGTGTTGAAGAACACGCGGGTATCGGAGAGAGTGAACTTGCAGTTCCGGGCGGAGTTTTTCAATATTCTGAACCACGCGAACTTCGCTACGCCGAACCCGGTGGTGTTTTCTTCAGCGTCTACCACGCCGTCTCCGACAGCCGGGGTGATTTCGTCCACAGCTTCGACATCCAGGCAGATTCAGTTCGGATTGAAGCTGCTGTTTTAGTCTTCCTGCTTTTGTACTTGACCCGGCTGCGGCCGGGCCGTACAATTAACAGGTTGGTTAACAATCAAAGGCAGATTACCGCGATCTTCGCGGCTCTCGCCGATCCCACGCGGCGCGGCATCCTACTGCGTCTTTCTAGCAGCGGAGAGAGTCCCGTTACCGCATTAGCCAGGCCATTCCGTATCTCGCCGCCGGCCATTTCCAGGCATCTGCGCGTCCTGGAGCGCGCCCGGCTGATACACCGCCGCCGCGATGGGCGGGAGCACCTGATCCGCGCCCGATCCAAAGGGTTGAAAGACGCCCAGCAATGGATGGCTCAGTGCGTGGCTGGCTGGGAGTTCAGTTTCGATACCCTCGACAGCTTGCTCAGAGCACAGCAGCGAAAGGGAAAGAAGCCATGAAATCCCTCCAGATTATCCGTCTTTTCGACGCGCCGCGGAAGCTTGTCTTCAGTTGGTGGACGGAAGGGGAGAAGATGCAGCAGTGGTCCGGCTGCAAGGAAGCAACACGCTGCGAGATCCAGATGGATTTTCGCGTGGGCGGCGGTTTCACGCAAAACAATGCAGATCGGCGGGAAGGGCCAGTTTACGATTACAGCCAAGTACGACGAGATCGTGGAACCGAAAAAAATCGTTTACCAGGCCGATCTTGGCTTCGGTGTAACGCGGGTGCTGGTTGAGTTCTTCGAGCAAGGCGATCGGACAAAAGTGGTTCTGACACAGGAAGGATTCCCGGATGATTTCCTCTCGCAAACGGTATCGCACGGCACCACCGAATCGTTAGACAAGCTTGAATCGATTTTGGCCAGGGAAGCGCAGGTGAGGCAATGAACTACTCGCGCATCATTCTGGCTGGGCTGGGCGCCACAGTCGCGTACTTCGCCATCGGGGGCCTATCTTTCGCCCTGGTTCCTCAGCTTGGCGACGAATTCCGCAAATACCCCGCCATCTACCGAACTCAGGAAGGAATCGTGCTCATCGGAATTTTCGCCGTTTGCGCATTCGTCCTGCACAACTACGTGAACTTGAAAATTGGGCTGACACTGACGCTCCAGCAAGCGGCGGCTTACTTCATCGAGTGGACGGTGGTGGGGATCCTGATTGGCGTGATCTATAAGCCGAAGTGAGCGCTATGAGCTCCCCGAAAAAGAACAACATCCCGGCGGACAAGTTGGAGCTGTACGAAAAGTTGGTAGCGACCAATCCGAAGATCGAACGGAAAGGCGCCGCCAATCCTTACACATCGCTGAATGGCCATATGTTCACGTATCTGAATCCGGCTGGTTCGTTGGCGCTCCGGCTGCGCGCGGAGGAACGGGAGAAGTTCCTGAAGAAATACAAGACCACGCTGTTTGAGGCGTATGGCGCCGTCATGAAGGAATATGTAACCGTTCCCGACAGCTTGCTAAAAAACACGAAAGAACTGGCGAACTACTTCGCGCTGAGCTATCAATATGTGGGAAGCCTGAAGCCAAAGCCTTCCCAGAAGAAGAGCTGACCGGAACATTTGATCTATCTTTCGCTGTACTCTGTGAAAACGAAGCCGTGATCCTTGCGCGGGATATGGCATGAGAAGCAGGCGTTCCTGGCCGCGCTATCAAGTTGATCCTCCCGGGAGGCGCATCATAGCTTCCAAATCCCCAGCCTCCGGTAGAGGCATAGCGCTGGCTGTCCTTCACCATGACGCCGACCAGCCGACGCTCGCCTTCTTTCCCGCCGCCCGAAGCGGAGCCCAATATTTCCAGGAGTTCTTCGGCGATGACGGCGCCATCGGGGTAAACGCCCGCTCGAAGGCCGGTCATCGCCTTCTCGTTGGCGTAGAAGTTGAAGATCCCCGCCGTGCATGGTTTCTCGCAGGGGCGTTTCCAAAATCCGGGGAGCTTGGGAGGGATCAGACTGCTGTGGAGATATGTCCAATGACGGTACCCCTCGGGATACGGGACGGCTTGATCATCAGCCCCGCGCGCACAGAAACATCCGGCGAATGCGAGGGCAACAATTGCCAGAGCGGGCAGTCCGGCGGTCAGTATCATCGCCTTCCTGCAATAGGCGAAGCGCGCAGATTTCGCCGATTTCGAGCAGATTCCGACGGCTTCGGCTCCGGCCGGCGAGATTGCGCGGGGAGCGAAGCAGGTCGCGATGGTGGGCCCTGAAGGACTTGAACCTTCGACCAACGGATTATGAGTCCGCTGCTCTAACCGCTGAGCTANNTATGAGTCCGCTGCTCTAACCAACTGAGCTAAGGGCCCCTGGATCTATCGTACCCGTAACCATCGCCCGATTGCGTTCGCGATTGGTCCGAAAGATGCAGCTGACCCTGGTGAGTGGATGGTGTCTTTCCAAGAATCAGCGTTCTAAGGCGCCATTCCAGCGACAGTTGGGTGACCTGGCGCACCCAGCGTTCAGGGAGGTAGTGTTTATGACGGCTTCGTCTTTCCTGCTGGTCTTACTCATGATGTGGGGAATCGTGGCGGCGATTTATTCGGTACTGTTTTTCCCGGACATCGTGAAAGCCCTGCGACACGATCACAAAACAGCGCGTCCCGCACACGACTTGAAGCACTGGGGCCGGCACGTTTCCCACACTGCGTAACTCTATTGCGCGGCGCTGGTTTGGGCGGCGCCGATCTCGGGCTCGGGCGTATTGAGCTTGCTATGGCTGCGGCTGTAGAGGAAGTAGACTACAAAGCCGAGCAGCATCCACCCGATACCGGTGAGCTGCGTGTAGCGATCCAAGCCGACGATCATCGCGGTACAAACCAGTGCGCCCAGAATGGGCACTAACGGGACTAGCGGCGTCTTGAACGGACGCGCCAGATTCGGCTGAGCGCGGCGCATGATCCAGATCCCGATCGAAACCAGCACGAATGCAAAGAGCGTGCCTAGCGCAGTAAGATCGCCCAATACCGAATCGGGAATGAACGCGGCCAGTGCGCCGACGAAGAAGAACAGCGTGATATTACACTTGTACGGCGTGCAAAACTTGGGATGAACCTCGGCGAAGATTTTAGGCAGCAGGCCATCATTCGCCATCGAGTAGAAAACGCGGCTCTGGCCGAGGAGCATCACAAGAATCACGGAAGAGAATCCGAATAGAACGGCCACGGTGATTGCAGTTGCCAGCCATCCGAACCCCGGCATGTGATTCTGGACCGCATAGGCGACTGACGCTTCCTTGCCGGCTTTAATGAATTCGGTCCAGTTAGCGACGCCGGTCAGAACATACCCGAACAGAATATAAAGGACAGTGCAGATTGCCAGCGATCCCAGGATGCCGATGGGCATATCGCGGCCGGGATTCTTGGTTTCTTGTGCGGCTGTGGAAACCGCGTCGAACCCGATAAAGGCGAAGAATACAATGCCGGCCCCGCCCAGCACGCCGCCCCATCCGTGTTTGAAGAAGCCTTCGTGACCGGGAAAATTGGCGGGAATCATGAACGGCGTATGATTCGCGGGATTGATGAACTTCCATCCGATGACGATGAACATGATGACGATCGCCACCTTCACGCCGACGATGATTGAATTCACCGCAGCCGATTCCTGGGTGCCCTTCACCAGTAGCGCCGTGAGAATAAACACGATGAAGAGCGCTGGAAGATTGATCATGCCGCGCACGCCGGAATCGGAGACCTCCATGGGCGAATGGCATAACTGATACGGAATAGTGCTTCCGAAGAGGGTGCCTAACAAGCGGTTGAGATATTGACTCCAGCCGATCGCCACGGTCCCGGCTCCCATCGCATATTCCAGGATCAGGGCCCAGCCGATGGTCCAGGCGGTGAACTCGCCCATGGTGGTGTAAGCGTAGGTGTAGGCGCTGCCGGCAATAGGGATCATGGCGGCAAACTCGGCATAACAAAGTCCCGCAAAGAGGCAGCCGAACGCGCCCACTATAAAGGACAAGATGACGGCGGGGCCTGCGTTCTGGGCGGAGGCGGCGGCGGTGCGAATGAACAGACCGGCGCCGATGATGGCGCCAATTCCCAGTGCGATCAGGCTCCTGGCGGTCAGGGTCCGCTTGAGGTGGCTCTCACTGGCTTGCGCCAGGAGCAACGCAATTGATTTCTTGCGAGTTAGGCTCATTTGGTTCATTTCAATCTATCAGAATGCTATCGTCCGATCACTTCTTTCATAACGCGCAGCGTGTTGCCGCCCATGATCTTTTGAACATCGGCTTCGCTGTATCCGTGCTTTAACAATGCCGCCACCAACGCCGGCATCTTGGAGGCGTCTTCCAATCCCTTGGGGACATCGGGAATGCCGT
Source organism: Bryobacterales bacterium (assembly GCA_003162425.1). Classification (GTDB taxonomy): domain Bacteria; phylum Acidobacteriota; class Terriglobia; order Bryobacterales; family Bryobacteraceae; genus Palsa-89. The sequence continues at coordinate 40,371 of PMOK01000316.1, forward strand.
CGAAGTCGCTGCCGATTCCAACATGATCGATGCCCGCCACTTTTACTACGTGATCGATGTGCGCCACTACGTCGTCGAGCGTTGCGGCGGCCGGATGGGGATGCGACCAATCGTTGGCCACGAAATCCTTGGCGGAGTACTCGTCCAGCGCCTGGCCGGTCAGCTCCGGTACGTCGGCCGACATGGTTGCGATTTTGCTGATCAGCCCTTTCGCGTCCTGTTGGTTCAGAAATCCGGCGCCGAAGTTGATGCCCACTACGCCGCCGTTGCGAGCCAGCGCTTTCAACATATCGTCGGTCATGTTGCGTGGAATTTCCGCCAGCGCGCGGCAGGAGGAATGCGTAGCGATGACCGGCTTGCTGGTAACCGCGAGCACGTCGTAGAAGGTTTTGTCCGAAACATGGGAGATATCCACGATCATCCCGATGCGATTCATCTCGCGCACCACCTGCTTGCCGAATTCGGTGAGGCCGTTGTGTTGCGGCTTGTCGGTGGAAGAATCTGCCCAATTGTTGTTGCGGAAATGTGTCAGCGTCATGGCGCGGATGCCCATGCGTTGGTACATGCGCAGGACGGCCAGGTCGTCGGCGATCTGATGACCGCCTTCGAGCGCCAGCACGGCTGCGATCTTTCCGGACTTGACGATTCGTTCGAGATCGCCGGCCGTGGTGGCAAGCTGGATGCGGTCGGGATAGCGGTCGAGAACGCCCTGGATGGAGTCGCGTAGGTCAAGCGTGCGCCGCACCGCTTCGGCGCCTTTGAAATAGGTGGGAACCCACAGCGCGAAAAATGGCGCGTGCATGCCACCTTCCTGAAGGCGCACCAGATCCACCTGGCCATCCGGGAGACGCTGCCCGAGATCCACGTGGCCGTAATAAACGCGCTGGATGGTATCGATGTGAGTGTCGATGCCAAGCAGGCTGGATTTGAGACGCTGGGCGTGTTCCATTTCGTCCTGCGCGTTGGCGGTGAGGGCCATGGCGATCGGCAGAACGAGGCAGGCGGGTCGAATCATGATGTGATCTTCAGATTACCGAACTTGTCTAACGCAAAACCCCAGCCTGGCGGAACCAAGGTGGTTGATCCATAATCAACCACCAGGGCCGGACCGCGCAACTTGGCGGCGGCAAGCTGGGAGCGGCGATACACGGGCGTCTGGCGCCAGGCTCCTGCGCTATGAATCCTTCGGACCGGCGGCTTTTGCCTTGTGCCGATAGACGCGTTGGACATGCGGCGCGTTACCAGCTTCGGTTTTTCGACGGCACGCTTGGCTCGAACGCGGATAGTAACGATCTCAATGGCGCGCTCGGGGTTCGCATAGCCGTATACCTTTTCGTGCTCGCGATGAAAAGGCTCGGCCGGATTTCGCGCGTCCCATGGAACGGTCAGCTCATAACTTTGACCCGCGTAGCGGATGTCGGCGGAGCGAATCAGGTCCGCCTTCGGAAGCTCCTTACGCGCCGTGCGTTCCAGCCTCTGGAACTCGCGTTCGATGCCGGGATGGTTCAGGACACCGGCGGCATAATCGCGGACCTGATCGGCCAGCAGCATTCCAAGCGCGGACAATGCTCCGGCGTACTCGGGAACCAGCACGGTGCGGATGCCGAGCTCGCTCGCGATTTCGCAGGCGTGCAAACCGCCGCAGCCGCCGAACGCAACTAGCGCGAAATCGCGAGGATCGTGGCCGCGCTCCACCGACACCAGACGGATGGCGCGCTCCATGTTCGCATTCGCCACGCGCAAAATGCCTTCGGCTGCCGCAACACGCGTGATTCCGGCTGCGCTCGCGATGGAATCCACGGCGGCAGCGGCGCGCGCCACATCCAGATGCATCTCGCCACCCACTAGTTGATCGGCCGCGATCCGTCCCAGCACGACGTGTGCGTCGGTGACGGTGGGCCGGTCGCCCATGCCGTAACACGCGGGCCCAGGATCCGCGCCCGCGCTCTCGGGTCCAACCCGCAGTAGGCCGCCTTCGTCGATGCGCGCGATTGAGCCACCGCCGGCGCCCACAGTGTGAATATCCAGCATAGGCACGCGCACGGGGAAGCCATCGATTGCGGCCTCCATGGTTTCGCGCGGGTGGCCGTCCGACAGACTGACGTCGGTGGAAGTGCCTCCCATGTCGAAGGCGAGAATGCGAGTGAATCCGGAGAGACGCGCTGTTTCGAGCGCGCCAACCACGCCCCCGGCGGGTCCCGAGAGCACGGTGCGGATGGCGTGACGGCGCGCTTCTTTGGTGGTCATGAAGCCGCCGTTCGATTGCATGATGGAAATGGTGTGGCGCGTGCCCCGTTCGAGTTCGGCCAGATATCGATCCATGAGCGGCCCGACGTAGGCGTTGATGAGCGTGGTGGAAGTGCGCTCGAACTCGCGGAACTCAGGGCACACGTCGTGCGAGGAGCATAGATATCCGACACCTTCGAGTGCCGCTGCAACCAGCTTTTCGTTCTCCGGATTGCGATAGGCGTGCAGAAAACAGATGGCGACGGATTCGACGCGGGCGCGACGTAGGCGGTTTTTCAGGCGCTGCAGCTCCGCCGTTGTTGGCGTCGCTGAAATCTCCCCGTCGTAAAAGGCACGCTCGCGCACACCGAAACACATCGCACGCGGAATGATTGGGACGCGGGGAGTTGGAGTGAGGTTATAAAGCTCGGGACGATTCTGCCGGCCGATGGCGATGACGTCTTCAAAGCCGGCGGTTGTTACCAGCGCCGTCCGTACGCCCTTGCGCTCGAGCAGCGCGTTGGTGGCGACTGTGGATCCGTGGACTACTTGCGCTCTGCGCAAGCCGGTGACCTGCGCTATACCAGCCAGAATCACGCTCGCGGGAGAGCGGGGGTTGGAGCGCAGCTTGAAGGTTTCGAGTTTTCCTGAGTCGTGGGAAACGATGAAGTCAGTGAATGTCCCGCCCGCGTCGATTCCTATGCGCATGTGGCCATCGCGATAAGACATGATAGCGAAAGGAGGCGGGGCTGGTTTCTGGTGACTGGTTTCTGGTTGCTCGTTCCTGCACCCGCGCGAGAAACAGCCCAACGAGAAACGCGAAACGTCTTATTTAAAGTAGAATCGTTCGACACTCCATGACCCTTGTTGCTGGAACTCGCCTTGGTCCGTACGAAATCCTCGGTCCCATTGGTGAGGGCGGCATGGGTGTGGTGTACCGTGCGCGCGATCCGCGCCTCGACCGTCAGGTGGCCATCAAGCTGCTGCCGCCCGAGATGGCCGCCGACCAACACGCGCGGGAACGCCTCCGCCAGGAGGCGATGGCGGCTGCCGCGCTCGATCACCCCTATATCTGCAAGATCTTCGAGATCGGCGAGCACGACGGTGCGCTGTTTCTGGTCATGGAATACATCGCCGGGGAAACCCTGCATCGCCGGATGTGTAACGGCCGGATGCCGCTCCCTGAGGCTCTTCGCGTGGCCGGGGAAATCGCCGAGGCGCTCCAGGAAGCCCACGCCGGAGGGATTCTGCATCGCGACCTGAAACCCGCAAATATCATGTTGACCCAACAGGGTCACGTGAAGGTGATGGACTTCGGTCTCGCCAAGCGAATAGTGGATTTGCCGGCGGCCGACGATGCGACAGTCGAGATTCAGGCGCAATTGACCATGCCAGGAACAATCCTCGGCACGCCCGACTACATGTCGCCGGAACAAGTGAAGGGCCTGGCGCTGGATGTCCGCTCCGACCTGTTTTCCTTCGGCGTGATTCTAGCCGAGATGGCCGGCGGCCGGCATCCGTTCCACAAAACGTCCATGGCGGAAACCCTGTCCGCGGTGCTCCGCGAACCGCCCGAGCTGAGCGGCGACATCCCTCCGGGTTTGCTACTTCTGCTGCGGCGTTTGCTGGCTAAAAGCGCCGAGGATCGCTACGCGTCCCTCGCGGACGTGCGCGCGGGAGCTGGCGCGGCTGCCAGTCGCCGGCGAGAAAGTTCGTCGCCCGACGCTTTCAATGTGGAAATGGCCGGCATTGGCCTCGCTCGCGATCCTGGTGGGAGTGGCGGTGTATCTGGTCGCGCATTTCGGGATCTCGCACCCGCATGTTATCCGATCCATTGCCGTGCTTCCACTCGACAACTACTCAGGCGATCCCAACCAGGAGTATTTCGCTGAAGGAATGACCGATGAATTGACCGCCGACCTGGCCACCATCAGCCAGCTTCGAGTGATCTCGCGCGGTTCCGTGATGCAGTTCAAAGGCGAGCACCGGCCACCCACTCCTGAAATCGCCAAGATACTCAACGTGGATGCAGTGGTGGAAGGGTCCGTGCTTCGATCCGGTGACAACGTTCGGATCACGGCCCAATTAATCGACGCGCGGGCGGACAAGCATCTGTGGGCCAAGAAGTTCGAGCGCAACTCCCGCGACGTGCTGGCGCTTCAAGATGAATTGGCGTCGGCCATCGCACGTGAGATCGATGTTCAATTAACTCCGGCCGAGCAGTCCCGGCTGCGAAGCGCGCCCAGCGTAGATCCCCAGGCGCACGACGCCTACCTGAAGGGCCGGTATTTCTTCAACCGCCCGAGCGACGAGAACCTGCAGAAGGCCATCGAACAATTCGAAGAGGCCGTCAAGTTGAATCCGAATTTTGCGCCGGCGTTCTCGGGATTGTCAGACGCCTATCTTTGGGCCGGTTACAACGAAGGAGTCCTCACCTCCGCGGAAGCGAAGCCCAAGGCAAAGGCGGCGGCGGAGAAGGCAATCCAACTGGACCCCGATTCCGCCGAAGCTCACACCTCCCTGGCCGTATTCAAACTCTTCTACGAATTCGATTGGGAAGGCTCGGAGCGCGAATTTCGAAGATCGTTCGCGCTGAATCCAAATTACGCGTTCGCGCACGATCAGTTCGGTCTAGGGCTTTCCTTCCAGGGACGCCTCGACGAATCGATAGCCGAGGGCCAGCGCGCGTCTGAACTGGATCCCCTGTCCCCGCAGATCCCGATTGACAACCTCATGGGGCTTGCCTGGAAAGGCAAATTCCAAGCGGCGATCGAGGAGGCTAAGCGAGCCGCGGATCTGGATCCGTCGTTCTTCTTTCCTCAGTGGGGATATGGGTGGGTGGATATTCAAGCGGGGAAACCCGCCGACGCCATTCCAGCGTTTCGGAAGGCCAAAGCGATGGAATCACCTGCGTTCATTACTGCATGGCTCGGCTACTCCTATGGGGCTTCGGGCGACCGAATCCATGCGACGGCGGAGCTGGAGGAACTGAAAAGAACGTCGTTGCATGGTCATGTTTTGCCGTTCAACCTCGCGCTTATTTATCTCGGCCTGGGTGATCGCGAGCGCGCATTGAATTACCTGGAACAGGCGTACGACTCCAGCTCCCAATGGATGGGTTGGCTAAAAGGCGACCGGATCTTTGATCCGCTACGCTCAGAGCCGCGCTTCGTTGCGCTGATGCGGAAACTGAGATTCGCCAACTGAGTCGCGACCGGCAGGAAGCGCTACCACGAACGGCATGCGCGGGTTGCGTGACATGATAGTTAGAAAGTGATCGATCTCGCGAAGGTCAGCAAAACATTCAGTGGGAAGCGGCAGGTGACGGCGCTTGAAGACGTGGATCTCGCCATCGCGCGAGGCGAGATGGTGGCGATCATCGGGCCGTCGGGTTCCGGAAAATCCACGCTTCTGAATTTGATCGGTGGGTTGGACACGCCCAGCTCCGGACAGATTGAGATTGATGGCAGCCGGTTGAGCGGGCTGCCGGATGACGACCTGACACGCATGCGGCGCGACAAGATTGGGTTCATTTTTCAGTTTTTCAACCTGCTGCCGACTCTAACGTGCTTCGAAAACGTCGCGATTCCACTGCATCTGCGCGGATGGCCGAAGAAGAAGATCGACGAGCGCGCGAAAGAGTTGCTGAGCATGGTCGGTTTGGCGTCGCGCGTAGATCATCTTCCTGAGGAGCTTTCGGGCGGCGAGCGGCAACGCTGCGCCATTGCGCGAGCGCTTTCGGTGTATCCGCCCGTCTTGCTGGCCGACGAACCTACTGGGAATCTGGATACACACACCGGCGCGGACATATTGAAGCTGATTCGTGATTTGCATCAGCGGCTGGGATCGACAGTGCTGATTGTGACGCACGATCCGCACGTGGCGGAAAGCTGTGAGCGCGTGATTGCGCTGTGTGACGGCCGGATTGTGGAGGATCGTGTGGGTAAGGCAAGCCTCCGGCTTGCCCAGGGAAGGCAAGTCGGAGACTTGCCGTACGCATGATTCTACTCAGGCTCATTAGTTGGCCGTACATCCGCAAACATGCGCTACGCTGGCTGCTGACCATCGCGGGGATTGTGCTGGGCGTAGCCGTGTTCGTAGGGATGCACACTGCCAACCAATCCGTGTTGTACGCTTTTCGGCAGACCGTGGATCGCATCGCCGGATCTACGCAGCTCCAGATTTCCTCAGGAGAAACGGGCTTCGACGAGAACGTGCTGGACCGCGTGCAAGGGGTTCGGGAAGTTCGCATTGCGGTTCCGGTAATCGAGGCGGTGGTCAACACGGGACTTCCCGGACAGGGCAACCTGCTGATCCTGGGCGTGGATATGACGGGCGACCGGGGCTTGCGTCAATACGATCTGGAGAGCGGCGACGAAGCGGTGATCGACGACCCGCTGGTTTTTCTCGCGCAACCGGATTCGCTCATCATCACCGATACCTTCGCGAAGGAGAACAAGCTGGGAATTGGCGGCAAAGTTCCCATGAGCACCATGGAGGGCGAGAAGCTGTTCACGGTGCGGGGCATCATGAAATCGAGCGGCCTTGCGAGTGCGTTCGGAGGGAACCTGGCCATCATGGATATTTACGCCGCGCAGAAAGTATTCGGCCGGGGGCGCAGGTTCGATCGCATCGATCTGGCGGTCGAAGAAGGCGCTCGCGTCGAAGATGTAAAGTCGAAACTGGAGGCGCTGCTCGGTCCCGGATTTCAAGTGGAATCGCCTTCGGCGCGGGGTCAGCAATTCGAATCCATCTCACGCATCTACGCGCTGACGGCCAACATTACCAGTGCTTTCGCGCTCTTCATCGGGATGTTCATCATCTACAACACGTTCCAGATCGCGGTTACGCAGCGCCGCACAGAGATCGGGATTCTACGCGCGCTGGGCGCCACGCGCCGCCAGGTTCGGACCATTTTTCTGGGCGAGAGCGTGGTGGCGGGCCTCCTGGGATCCAGTTTGGGATTGTTATTGGGAATTGCGATCGCGCGCGGAATGACCGGTTACATCGGAGCGCTGCTGGGCGAGGTTTTTGGGATCGCGCAGAAGGCCGAGGAAATTTCCACCAATCCGGCGCTGATGCTTTTCGCGGTAGTGCTAGGTGTGATCACCAGCGTGATAGCGGCATACATACCAGCGCGAAACGCGGCTCGCGTAGATCCCGTGCAGGCGCTGCAGAAAGGCAGATACCAGCAGATGAGCGCGGGCGAGAATCGCGTGCGGAGGATCACCGCACTTGCGGTAACGATACTCGCGGCCGCATGCCTGCTGCTGAGCCGCTATCGCCTTCTGGCTTACGCGGGCGACGCGCTGGCGGTGCTGGCTGTGTTGCTGCTGACTCCCACTCTGGCGCAATGGGTGGCGCGGGCGCTGCGTCCGCTGCTCCGATGGTTGCGGCCGGTGGAAGGAACGCTGGCCGCCGACAGCTTGTTGCAAGCGCCGCGCAGAACATCCGGCGCCGTTGCGGCATTGATGCTATCGCTCGCATTGGTGGTTGCGCTCGGTGGGCTCACGCGCGCCAGTTACGACTCGATTTTCAAATGGCTCGGAGTGGCGCTCAATCCCGATTTGTTCATTTCGCCGTCCCAAAGCCTCACCGCGCGCAGCTTCCGTTTTCCAGGATCGATGGCGGACCAGCTTCGGGCCATTCCAGGCATCGGTGAAGTGCAAAGCGTTCGCGACGCGCGCATACAGATCAACGGCGCGCCGGTGATCTTTGTGGCGGCGGACGTCCGGGCTCTGGTGAATCGCGCCACACTTCCTCCCACTGCGGGCGATCCAACGAAAATGTACCGGCTCACCGGCGAAGGCAAAGGCATTCTGGCTTCCGACAACTTCGCGCTGCTGCACGGCTACAAACTGGGCGACGTGCTGGATATTCCAAGCCCCCAAGGCGTCCTCCGCATGCCCATCGTTGGCATCGTGGTGGACTATTCCGACCAGCAGGGCAGCATTCTGATGGATCGCAGCGTTTACATGCGCTATTGGAACGATGACACGGTGAATATTTTCCGCGTCTATCTTGCGCGCGGCGCCACGGAGGCTGAAGTGAAGCGGCGAATACTCGATAGATTCGGGACCGAGCGGCGCTTGTTCGTGCTGACCAACCGTGACGTGCGTCAATACGTCGTGCGGCTCACCGATCAGTGGTTCGGTATCACGTATGTACAGATTGCAGTGGCGGTTTTGGTCGCGTTGCTCGGCATTGTGAACACGCTGATCGTTTCGATAACGGACCGGCGACGCGAGTTGGGAGTGCTGCAAGCCGTGGGCGGACTTCGGAACCAGATTCGCGGAACCATTTGGTTGGAAGCTCTGACCATTGGCGCGGTGGGTTTGATTCTCGGATTGGCGTTTGGTGCTCTGCAGCTTTACTACAGTCTGCGGATCACGGGCGAAGACCTGGCGGGGATGCGGCTCGACTACGAATATCCTTATCAGATTTGTCTTGTTCTTGTGCCCGTAATCTTGGCGGTTGCGTTTGTTTCCGCGATCGGGCCGGCGGAGTCGGCGGTGCGGGGGTCGCTGGTTGAGGCGTTGGAATATGAATAAGACGTTGCTGGTTTCTGGTTGCTGGTTTCTGGTTGTCGGTGCGCTATTGGGGCAGGATGCGCGGCAGATTGTTGCTGAGTCGCAGAAGAGGGGGCAGTCTCGGTCGCAGCAGTATGAGGGGACGCTTGAGGTGATTGGAGCGGGCAACAAGATTAGTTTGAAGCGGTGGATGTTCGAGCGCATCGGGTCGTATGGAGCTAGTAAGGCTATCTTGCGATTCACGGCGCCGGCCGAGGTGAAAGGAGTGGCGCTGCTGATTGTCAATCATCAGGATCGGGCATCCGATCAATGGATGTGGACGCCGGCGCTGGAGCGCGACCGGCGCATCGCATTGCAGGATCGCTCCACGCGGTTTTTCGGGACCGATTTCAGTTTCGAAGATCTGGAAGAGCGCGATGTGAATCAGTTCGACTACAAGTTCGAGGGGGAAGAGACTTTCGACGGCCAGCCGTGTTGGAAGATCGAGTCGAAACCCAAGGAGAGCAAGTCGTCGCAGTATACGTCTTCGCTGATGATGATCCGCAAAGACAACTACGTGGTGATTCAGATCGAGAACTTCGCTAAGGACAAGATGGTGCGGCGGATTCACTACAGCGATGTTCAACAACAGGATGGCATTTGGGTGGGGCGGACCATGGAGGTGTTGGATGCAAATCGCGGGAGCCGCACAGTGCTGAAGCTGGAGAAGCTGCAGTACAACGTCCCGATGAAGGAAGAGAGTTTCACACTGGAGGCGCTGCGGCGTGGGTAGCGCACGCACTCATGCGTGCAGCGTTCACACTCATGTGAACGCCTTTCGATTTTCGAAGCCAGGCGTCGGCATGAGTGCCGACGCGGCACGCACGAGTGCGTGCGCCACGGTGGTGCTCCTCATCAGTTGTTTGTCGGCGCAGGATTTTACTCAGCGTGGGTTCATCCAGACTGGCGTCACTCTTTATCCGGAAACGGCGCCCAATGATAGCGGGCGTGCGGTTGGCGATGCGCTGTTCCGTTACCAAGCATCCTACAAAGTGCGGCCATGGCTCCGAATCTCGGGGGCCTTGGATGCCGCATTCGACACGCATGAGCAGGTGGAACGATCGGCACATCTGGATTGGCAGGACCGTTCACTCCAGCGGCCGCTGCTGTCTCTGCGCGAGCTGAACGCAACCATCTCGAAAGGGAAACTGACCGCCGAATTCGGCAAGCAGTTTATCCGCTGGGGCAAGGCCGACCTGCTGAACCCAACGGATCGTTTCGCGCCCAAGGATTTCCTGAGCGTGACCGATCCCGGATTTCTGGCCGTCACCGCGGCGCGCGTGATTTACGATACAGGCTCCGATTCCTTCGACCTGGTTTGGCAGCCGCGCTTCACTCCCAGCCGCACGCCGCTTCTGGATCAGCGCTGGACTGTGCTTCCCGAGAGTCTGGACAATGTGACGCTGCACGATCTGGGATCCGTGTTTCCGGGACGATCGTCGTTCGGCGCGCGCTGGAATCATGTCGGCTCGGGTTATGAAGTTTCGGCCAGCTTCTACGACGGCTTCAATTCTCTTCCGATCTTTCAGGCATATGCTGACGACGACTTCCGCCGTCTCTACCCGGCTCTGCGGTTGTATGGCGCCGATGCCGCCGTGCCATTGCCGTGGTTCACGGTAAAGACCGAAGCCGCGTACTACACGTCGCCCGACAAACGGCAGGATGAATATGTGATCTACGTGATCCAGTTCGAGCGGCAGATCAAGGAGTTCGCCATCGTGGCAGGCTACGCGGGCGATGCCGTGACGTCGTACCGCCCGGGGCTTCAATTTTCACCAGAGCTCGGATTCGCGCGCGCCGTGCTGGCGCATGCCCAGTACACCATCGATTCGACGCGCAGTGTGGCGATGGATGCGGCGGTTCGTCAGAACGGCGAAGGGAGCTGGCTGCGAACGGTCTACTCGCAAAGCGTTGGGCAACATTGGCGCGTAACAGCTGGGTACACTTGGATTCGGGGCGACCCATCGGATTTTCTGGGCGAGTATCACCGGAATTCGTACGCGCTGCTGGCGCTGCGTTACAGCTTTTGACGCAAAAATATTAGCTGAGGTGTCGATTTTGGCTCTCCCTGAATCGACATACCAGTGAGAGGCTGATATTTTGACCACTTCCATTGCGGTTTCGGGTTTCACTTGGAATGAAGAGCTGGCCAATGCTCACGCGATTCAGCAGCACCTGCTGGCGAGGGAATCGGGAGTGGTTGCGAACACCGATTCGAGCGCTGTTTGCAGACAGGCGCATGCGGTAGGCGGCGATTTCTACGATTTTTTGAGTCTGCCGAATGATGAACTCGGAATCGCGATCGGGGACGTGGCGGGCAAAGGGCTGGGTGCAGCGCTGTTGGCGGCGGACTTGCACGCAACCCTGCGAGCCGAAGCGCGGCGCGCGCTGTCCGAGCTCGCTAGCGTGATCGGGAACGTCAATCATCACTTCCACGAAGCTAGCTTCGAGGAAAGCTACGCGACGTTGTTCTACGCCACATTCGATCCGGCAACGCGGATTCTGAGATACATCAATGCGGGGCACAATCCACCGCTCGTGAGACGCGCCGATGGGAGCATGGAATGGCTGGAGACGGGAGGCGCGCCGGTGGGCCTGTTCCAATCCTGGACGTACACGGAGGGATCGGTCTGGCTGAATCCCGGCGATGTATTAGTGGCTTACACGGACGGCATCGTCGAAGCCCAAGACGCTTTTGGCGAGGAGTGGGGCGCGGGACGCCTGGTGCGGATCGTCGACGAGTCGAGCGACGAAACGGCCGCGCAGATCAATGCTCGGATTTGGAAGACCGTTGATAGATTTGCTGGAAGAGCCGCGCAGCGAGATGATATGACGTTATTGGTGTTGCGCGCCACATAGCAAGCACCGACTCCCTTGAAGACGCGGTCCAAATTATTGATTCCACGCGACCGGCCGGCCCGCCTGTCCCCTTGCTTACGCGCGGGGCTACAATTCAGCCGAGCTAGACTTTTTTTGAATTTCTCGCGGGCTAGGCGGATTTGAGCGCCTGGCAGACGTCTCCCGGATGGGTGGCCGGCTTCACTTTGCGGAAGATCTGCTTGATTTTGCCGTCCTTTCCGATCAGAAACGTGCTACGCTCCACGCCCATGTAAGTGCGGCCGTACATGCTCTTTTCCACCCACGTGCCATAGGCGTTGGCGACATTGTGGTCAATATCTGAGAGCAGCGTGAACGGCAGCTTGTACTTTTCCTTGAACTTGGCCAGCGCGGTGGGCTTGTCGGGCGAGACGCCCAGGATTACCGCTCCGGCATCGGCAAACTTTTTCGCGTGGTCACGGAACCCCTGCGCTTCGGTGGTGCATCCGGGAGTGTCGGCCTTGGGGTAGAAGTAGAGGACAACATGCTTGCCTTGGAGCTTCGCGAGGTCGAATGGTTGACCTTGGTCGTCTTCAACGTGGATCGCAGGCGCGGTGTCGCCTTCTTTGAGGGTTTTGGGCATAGGTAGATGTTAGCGCGGTTCCGGTTTACACCGGCCCGTTTCTAAGCTTCCCCTTTCAAACCGTGCATGCGGTTTTCCCGCACACGGCTTGACGATGATCTTACTGATGTGGCTTGCGCCGGGTATTTCACGCTGCCGCGCAGTTGATACAAGCTCATCCCGACGAAACGTTCATGAGTCCACTTTTCCATCCGCTGGCTGCGCCACGACTGGGGCCTGCTACCGGGCGCTCCGGCGCTTACCCGGACGGGTCTCTCACTCGCTAGAAAATCGCGTCTTTCAGGACGCACCATAAAGCAATTATCTCTCACGCGGCGGAGGCGTTGAAACATTTCCGTCGTAAGGCGAGTCTACAAAGCGGGGTGGTGTTTGATGTTACCGTGCGGAAGCCTTCCGGAGAACCATGAGCCGTGTGGACACTTGGTTCAGTTTTATCAGGCCGACGAGGCCCTTCTCACCAGAAACGTGGTTGATTTCCTGTTGGAGGGATTAAAGCAGGGCGAGGCGGCGTTGGTGATTACAACTCCGGAACGGAACGCCGCATTCGCCGGTGGGCTCCGGGAATCAGGGTTTGAGCCGAACGTGGCCGTGCGAGAGCGGAAACTTTTATTTGCCGATGCAGAGGAGACCCTCCGGCGGTTCATGGTGGATGGGCAGCCGGATTGGCGCCGCTTCGAGCGGACCATCGGAGCCCTGATTCGGGAAGTGCGGCCGCCCGCCGACGCGAGGCTTCGCGCCTATGGCGAAATAGTCGGCCTCCTTTGGCAAGAAGGCCAGTTCACGGCCGCCGTCCGGCTGGAGCAGTTCTGGAACAATCTCATGAGCGCCCACGCGTTGCGTTTATTCTGCGCGTATCCTATCGATGTTTTTGGGAAAGACTTCCAGTCTGAAACGCTTGATCCTCTTTTGTGCGCACACACCCACCTTGTCCCGGCAGGCAGGAATGGCGATCTCGATAGCGCCATTCATCGCGCCATGGACGAGATTCTTGGCGCGAACTCCCAGGGACTCCGAGCTCGCATTGACGGCGATCCGCAGCCTTCTTGGGCGTCGATGCCCGAAGCCGAAACGATGATCCTCTGGATCAGGAACAATCTTTCCAAGCATGCGGACGAGATTCTTCAGCGAGCGCGGCGATACTATCAGAGTACTCACATTCAATAAGTCTGTTGAAAACTTGGTAGTGGGGTTATTGCGGGGAGATGGTGTCGTGTTAGCCCCGCGCTCGGATTAGTATCCATGCCTTCACAGAGACGAAGATGAGTCCGATGACGCTCATCGCTGCTGCGATCACTCGATATACGGTGTGCGGAACTTGCGCGTACTGATAAGTACTCTGAGCGAAGAGTACGAGCATCACGATGCAGAATACCAGCCAGCCGCGCTCCGACTTCATGCAATCAGTTCCTCAATCGTCCAGACATGATCGCTAACACCAGCCGCCATCGCTGGCGTTATCCGTAGCGATCCGTGAATCCTGCACAGATTGTAATACGCGAAGTGGAGCGCCAGTGCGGCGCGGAGATTGTCCCACGACGTCGAGAAAGCATATGTGAGCCGAGTAAGCCGCTTGCACCACTGGCGAAGCGTTCCGTTCTTACGCTCAACGTGCGAAGTACCGGCGCTGTCTAAATCAGGGTTGCCACTGATAGCGTCCTTGCCCACCGAAACGAATTTCGCGGGCCGGTAACTCTCAGGCACAACCTGTGTGACGGTCGAAAACATCTTGACCACAGCGGCGTGATTAGCGCGGTCATACAGTCCGGCATCGATAGCCGTTTCATAAGGCTGAAAGCCATCGGTACTAACATTCGAATCGGCCTGGAGCGGTAGCCCAACGAATCTTCGATACAAGTGAGCGGTTGGGATCTAAAGATATTTTTCGGACAACTGGACCTACGCCCTCCGAAGAGCGATACGGATTGGCACACGGCCATGACCATTCCGTGGATGCAAGCAAGGGTCATGGAATACTACTTGCGCGCCAACATCGTTTTCTATGAGAAGAAATTCGGGCCGATCAATCTCCCCTCGCAGCTCAGACCGCCGGTTCCACCAGAGCCTACAAAAGAACAAATCGAGGCCGACCCCAAGGCAATCGAACTATGGCAGGCATACAAGAGAATTCACGATGAAATGTTTGGCGATACAAACTCTCTCAGTTTAGAGCAACCTCTCAGTGAGGAAGTGATGCGGGCAATAAAAAGCGTGATGGGCGACAAGTAAATCGTTCGCTCACACCAAACCCGATCAACCAACTCTTAGCGCACTGCCAATCCTTGGGGCCATCACCATCTCCCCACTAAAGACCCCACTTCTGAAAACTTTTCCTTGACTCTGACGTAACGTCAGACCTTAGGATGAGTTCAGGACGAACTCAATCCTATGCATCAGGCGCGGTTATACAAAGCGCAGGAATTTGCCGAGCGGGCCGGCGTGACGGTGCGGACGCTGCACCATTACGATCGGCTCGGTTTGCTCTCGCCGAGCGGGCGCACTGAGGCTGGGTACCGGCTTTATGGCGATCGCGATCTGTTGCGGCTGGAGCAGATTCTGGCCCTCAAGTTCATCGGATTTCCGTTGCGGGAGATCCGGCGGCTTCTGAAGCGCGACGCGAAGGATCTACCCGGTGCACTCGGCCGGCAGCGCGCCATGATCCTGGAAAAGCGCCGGCTGCTCGACCTGGCCGTTGAAGCTATCCAACGGGCGGAATCTGCGGCAGCCTCCGGCGAGGTGGCGGATTGGGAAGCGATCCAAAAAATAATCGAGGTGATTCATATGCAAGACAACACGGAATGGGCAAAAAAGTATTACAGCGAGCAGGCGCTCGAGTCGCTCGCGAAGCGGCAAGTTCCCGCGGAGGTGATCGAGCAGGCTCAGCGCGACTGGGCGGTCCTGATCAAGGAGGTGGAAGCAGCGCTGGGCGAAGATCCGGCTAGTGCGAAGGTGCAGGCCTTGGCCGCGCGCTGGCGCAAACTGATTGAGGGATTCACCGGTGGTAATCGCGAAGTCCAGGCCGGGCTCAACAAGCTGTGTGCCGATCAGGCCAACTGGCCAGCGACGATGAAGAAGCCCTACAGCGATGAGGTGGGCGCGTTCATGTGCCAGGCCATGGCGGTTGTGCTAGAGTGACGAAGTATGCGGATCTGCGCAGCGATATTGGTTGCCATCTTCTTCTTTGTCAGTTTGGGCTGCGGTCCCAGAATGCAGCCTGCCGTTCAGGGCGAATGGTCGAATGTCCATAACGATAAGGACAAGATCAGTGAAAACGCCCGCCCAAGTCATTAGCCACGGATACACACGGATGGACACGGAAAAGAAAATCCGTTTTATCCGTGTGTATCCGTGGCCTATAATCAGACCCGGAACAGCACGCTTTCGCTCTTGAAAAGTTTCGATGCCACGAAGAAGCCGATGGCCGCGTAAACAAGATTGGCGCCGAAGGCGACTGCATAGGCAACCCTCGAGAATTCGCCCAGGAAAATCTCTTTGATGAGTTGGCACACGTTGAAGATGGGAATTAGCGCGAGTGCGGGCGTCAGTTCCAAGCCGGGCAGCATACCCACTACAGCCGGAAACGCCGCCAGCATCACGATGGGCGTCAGATAACTCATGCCTTCCTTGTAGCTCTTGGCGAAAAGCGCGATGGCAACCATCAGTGAGGCCGCTACAATGGCGGTTGGAATCACTGTCACCATGACCAGCACGAGCGAGCCCATGTCCGGCGGCGCCATGTGAAGCGTCTCTCGCGTGCTCGCCGCTTGCGGCGAAAAGCGGAACGAGTAGGCCATGCTTCCCAAAGTCAGCAGCGCGGTGATGAAAGCCGCCGTCGCGGTAGCGGCGATCTTTCCGAGAACGATCTCATTCCGGCCGGCCGGTGAAGCCAGCACTGCCTCGAGCGTGCGCCGCTCTTTCTCGCCGGCCGTCATGTCGATAGCCGGATACATCGCGCCGGTGAACATCAGCAGGATCACGACATATCCGAGGGCGCTGCCGAACACCAGGCCGGACATTTTCTTTTCCGAAGCCACATTCACGTTCTTGGTGGTGAACGGAGTGAGAATCTTCTCCGGCAAGCCGGACCCACGCAGGCTGGCGCGAACGGTGTCCGTCTTAAGCTTCTCGAGCGCGGTCTCGATCTTGTCACCCGCGATTTCCGACGCCTGCCGCGTACGATCGATATACACATTCACGTACTTCTCGCCGGTCGCATCTTCGGTTTCCTCCACGGCCGCGGCAACTTCCTTTTTTTCCACCGCGGCGCGCAGGTCCGCCTTTGCGATGGGCCGGAATCCAGCCGCTTTCAGCGCTTCGATCACGGTAGGCAGTTTGTCCTCGCCCAAGACCCCGACAGTTAGGGCTTCGCCTTGGGCCTCCTTCTCACGCGAGGTCATGAACCCGTTGATCAAACTGAACAACAAAGGAATCGCGAGCAGGGGCACCACCACCATGCTGATCATGGTGCGCCGGTCGCGAAAGATCTCGAGCATTTCCTTTTGATAGACCGCCGCGCTGGTTTTGAGATTCATTTTCTTGCTCCTTGAGCCAGCTCGGCAATCTCAAGCAGGTCGAGAAAGATCTCACGAAGCCGGTGCTTCCCGGTCCGCTCGCGCAGCTCGTCCATGGTCCCCAGGGCCTTCAATTTTCCTTGATGAACGACGCCGATGCGGTCGCAAAGATACTCGGCTTCTTCCATGACGTGAGTCGAAAACAGAATGCACTTGCCGGATTCCTTGGCTCGCAGCATGAAATTCTCGATCAGGCGCGCGGTAGGAACATCCAAGCCTGAACTCGGCTCGTCCAGAATCAGGACCGGCGGATCGTGCAAGACAGTCCGTGCGATGGCGACCTTCTGTTTCATGCCTGTAGAAAGCTTGTCGGTCTTGGTGTTGGCGAAATCGCTGATCTCGAACGTTTCCACCATTTCGTCGATTCGGCGGCGCAGCTTCTCGCCCTCCAAGCCGTTCAACTTTCCAAAAAAGGCGAGTACTTCGCGCGGAGTGAGCCGGGCGGGGATTCCCATATCGCCCGAGAGAAACCCGATCTGGCGGCGGACCGCTTCGGGCGATCGCACGATATCCGCGCCGCCCACCTCCGCTGTCCCTTCCGTAGGTTTCAAAATGGTGGCCAGCAGGCGCAGACAGGTGGTCTTCCCGGCGCCGTTCGGCCCCAGCAGGCCAAAGATCTCACCAGCTTTCACATCGAAGGAAACGTGATCGAGCGCATGAACAATGCCGCGCTTTTTGTCATGAAACGATTTAGCGAGATTGTCGACACGGATCATCGAGAACACCCCAGGAAAACACCCAGGCTATCATACCCTTGCCGGATTCCCGCTGGGCTTACTCAAGTATGGCGTACGAAATCTGCGGTTGGAACGGAAAGCGCCGTAGGCGAAGGTTTCGCAATCCGATGGTCTGGGCCACTGCCGCGGTTTCACCTGGCCAGAATGCATTGTTCAGCTCGTCGAATGCCAATATGGAGCCTTTGGGCATGTAGGGAAGAAAATTCTGGATGGCAATCTTGGTCGGCTCGAAAAGGTCAAAGTCCAGATAGAGAAGCGCTACCACTAAATGCGGAGTTTCCTGGATGAGCTTGGGAATGGTTTCGTCTGCGTCGCCGCGTACGAGTTGTACACGCGGGATATGTCCCAGAGGACGGTAGAGATCATACAGGCGAATGGCCTCTTTCAGATCCTCATAAGAGTCGACTTTCAGCCCATCGGGAGTTCCCAGGGCTTCCTTCGTCGATTTATCTTCCGGAGCAATTGAGGGAAACCCGGCGAAGCTGTCCAGGCCGACTATACGCCGGACGTGGTTGAGAGGTTCCAGGATGGCGCTGAGATGGGCCCAGGTCATCAATCCCGCGCCCATGAATACGCCGCATTCGATGATCCAACCGGGAACGTCCAGTATCTGTTCGAAGATCTTGCTACGGCAAAGGAAGCGGCCTATGTCTCCGCACGAGACATATTTTGTAAAACTTTGGAGTTTGTCGACGTCGGTTCCCGGGCTGGATTTGTAATAGTTGTCCAGTTCGGCATAGAAGCGCTGGGTGGATGGGCTCTGATTCTGTTGGATGTTCAGTAACGGTGTCACCGCAGTTTCCTCGCTCAGGTAGGCCAAGAAGTTCCGCGATGGTTTGAAAAAACGATATCCGACCGCTCCAAGGCTCCGATCACCCCGACCGCGTCGGCCTCTTGGCCAATGCACGTGTGCGTGGTACCCGACAGGGTTCTTCTGCTGAACTCCTCAAGCGCGCGCTCATCGAACAGACGGATGCGGATAAGCTGGTAGGCCAGTTGTACTTGGGTTCGCGGAACCATGGCTTGCTCTAGAACCTATTCGACTATTCCGTAGTGGGTTATAAACGCAGATTCTCTCAAGAATTCCTCGCATGCGCGCTTCCGACCTGCACGAACAAAGCGCCTCCAGCGGAAAATTGCGCCGTCAGATTGCGGTTGAATTCAAGGCTGAAATCATCCGCCGCTATCCTGGGTCCATCGCCGAATGGCCAGCAATAGTCGTCGAAAACGATCCACCCTCCAGCGCGAACAAAATGCCGCCACTGGGCGATGTCTTCCCGAACCGCTTCTATCGCATGATTACCGTCGATATGCAAGAGCGCGATCTCACCGGTGTACCCGGTTCGGCCAAAGTCCTCGGTTGTGAAGCAGTGTGCGCTGGAGTAAAGGGACGCGGCGTCACTCGAGCGCGTGCGCGAATAATTCACCAGGCCCTGGAACGGCGCCAAGTTCATTCGAAACGCTTCGAATATCTCATCCATGGGCGCGTGATCGAAAACCACATCCACGGCGGGGATTCCCTGGTGAATCTCTTCAGTTCTCCAGGGATCGACGCATAACAACTTGCCTATGTTGTAGTGGCGCGAGAGAAACGCCAGCGCAACCGCGGAGCGGCCCCACAGGGAGCCTATCTCCACGATGTCGCCGGGTGGCATCCAGCGGAAGATAGCGGTGAGTGCCTCGAGCTTGGCGTGATCGCATTGTCCGGGCACAAGTTGGAACACGCGCACCAGAGCGGCAAGTTGCGGCAATGGCATAGCCGGTTCGATGCAACCGGCGGCCGCCAACTGCAGCGGTTCGCGTAGGAAGCTGGCGGCGATGTCGCGATAGCCACGATAGTCCGAGAGCTCGGCTTGCCAGGGCTGCGGCTCTAGCCGGACGTTACGGGCCGTTTTCGGCAGTAGATCGCGCAGCGTGCGCCAGACCACCGGATGCTCTGAGAACACCGCATCGATGTTTTGCTCCCGGACGCAGCAGGTGAGCGCGTCAGCGAAATCGACGTCACCGATCCACGGAAGGACGATCCACTCGGAGTACTTCGGACGCGCTGGATCGTTCGTGAGCGAAGACGCACCCACCACCCGCATACCGGATTCGGATGCATGCCGCGCCCACGTCAATGCCGATGGCATGCCGGCTGGAAATACTAAGACCGAATGCGAGCCCAAACGGGCACCTCCGTTTGTTTGGTGACATCCGGCAGGGATTGCTCTCTTGAAACCAGTTATATTCCCTTCGTCCGCGTGGAGGTATCACTCGTTATCGAGAGTGGCCGTCTGTTAGGGAGCAGTTCGCTAGACGATGAGAAGCCTGAGGACTGCAATGGCAAGCCAGCGTCTACCGTATCCGTTGCCAACCGAGTCACGGCCCCACGAGATCATGACTCAGCGTGCGCAGCGGCCGCAGCCTGCCTTAGCCAGGCTCCCGGTATTGAAGCCCCAGCTTCCACCAGCCGCGAGCATACTGCCGTATCTCGAAACGATTGACGCGTGCCGCTGGTACTCCAATGCGGGTCCGCTAATCACGCAGTTGGAAGAGGAGCTCAGCCGACGACTCGGTTTTCGAGATCGGGGCGTGGTGATGGCAGCCAATGCCACGGTCGGGATAACAGTGGCGTTGCTTGCGCGAAGAGTGCCGGCTGGCTCGCTCTGCATCGTCCCATCCTGGACATTTGTGGCCACGCCGCACGCCGCACGCGCCGCGGGCCTGACGCCTTGGTTCCACGACGTGGACCGTCGTACGTGGGCTCTTAATCCAGACGAGGTGATGGAAACGCTAAAGCAGATACCTCGCCCGGTGGGAGCCATCATCGTTGTGTCGCCCTTTGGCGCGCCGATCGATATCGACGCGTGGCAGGAGTTCGAGGACCGCACTGGAATCCTGGTGGTGGTGGATGCCGCGGCTGGGTTCGACACTGCCCGGCCCAGCCGCATCCCGCTTGTCGTCAGTCTCCACGCGACCAAAATTCTGGGAGCCGGCGAGGGCGGTTTTATCTCCACCACCGATACACGGTTACTCGAACGGCTGCGCGCCTGTTGCAACTTCGGATTCCAAGGCGAGCGTATCGCGATGCTGCCATCGTTGAACGCCAAAATGAGCGAATATCATGCGGCTGTTGGCCTGGCAAGCTTGGCGCTGTGGCGTGAAACCCGCCAACAGCACGCCCGGATTACCCAATGGTACCGCCAGATTGTTCCACAGCTCGAGCACGTCTCTCTGCAGCCAGGCTACGGGCAGGGTTGGGTATCGGCCACTACCAGCGTCTTGTTGCCCCGATCCGGGGCCAGGATCGCGGCTCATTTGCGTCAATCCGGCGTCGAAACCAGGACGTGGTGGGGTGAGGGATGCCACAGACAGCCTGCCTTTATGGATTGTCCCCGCAGCGCGCTGCCGGTAACCGAAGAGCTGGGCGCGTGCGTTCTGGGCCTGCCGCACTTTCCGGATATGCAGAAGCGGGACGTGGATCGGGTGGCGGACACTTTGGCGGATGCCTTGCTGGACTCCCGGAGCTTACGCATCCGCGAACGCCGGCAGCGGGCCTGATCAGCTTCTGGTGCGGGGCCCTTTACCGCTACACCAGGTGCGCCACATGTCCCGAAATGCGTTTTCGGCGCTCGAAGCGGGAACGATCGTGACGCTCGAAGACCGGCAGCATAAACTTCGCGACCGGATGCCCGTACAAATCCGGCGATACGTAGCCCAACTTCAAGCGGCGTTCCGGATCCGGCCGGTTGGTGTGAGGTTGAATTTCCGATGCCAAGGGCGCGGCGTAGAGAGCATTCCAGCGGCAGGCTTCGGCATACAGAACTTACGGCGTCGTCTCGGTTAGGCATGTTATGTCAAACAGCATGCCGCTGTGAAGGGTTGGTTCCGGTACGATTTCCAAAGACCGCCGCGAGCAGTCAACCGCCTCCTACATTCGCCCTAGCGCGGAGCAGGCCCGGCCACGGATCACCAACGCGAGGTAATAATTGGGATTTGCTGCAAGCGCGCGGTCCGCCGCAGCGATCGCATCGGTGTACTTTTTCTCCGTCCAGAACATGCGCGCATAAAGTGCTTCCACCGCGGCAGCACGGACGGATCCATCCGCAAGGCGTTCGCGAGATGTTGGCGTGCCAGGTCGTGTTCACCAGGTGCTCATAGGCGCAGCCCAGGCTGTATTGCCCACGAACCCAATCGGGTCTCGCGGTGGCAAGAATGTTGCGAGGCTCTTGATGCGCTCCCGAAGTTGGGAAGAGAAGAACGGCCACTACTGGGCTGAATTCGAGAGTTCGAGTGGTACTGGAATCACAAAAAGAGCGAGAAGATTTCCAGCGCCGAACCATTTCGCTAGGCAGCGAAGAACACCCAAAGTCGTCTCGGGCATCTCGGATGCGCAAAATCAGGGCGGCTCCGGGTTTCTGGTGTGTGACGGGCAAGGTGCCGTAGGAGAACTACGGTCCCTCTTGAAAATCAGGGTCATGAAACGCCGGTCACTCACTCCTCTGCTTTTTCCCTGAGAGAAATCCGAGGGGATCACACCTACTCGACGTACGTACATCTCAGCCCGCCAGAACTGATAAATATCGCAACTGGCGGGTTTAGCCATGTTCAGACCAACTGTCCTAGCGAAAGAACTTTTGGGTGGCGCGAATACCGTAAAAATGAGTGGTGCGAGGCGTCGTCCGTGGAGGAAAAGTTGAGAAGTATATTGGTTACTGGAGTGGGCGGAGGGGTTGGTCAAAGCATCATAAAGGCGTTGGCGGGCAGCGCTTATGAAATTATCGGGGTTGATTCTGAGGAACTTGCCGCGGGGCTACACGCGGTGCCCAAGGCCTACAAAGGCCACTACGCCTCCGATCCAAGATTCGTCGACCGGCTGTTGGAGATCTGCATCAAGGAGAGTTGCGGCCTGATCTTCGCGGGGCATGATGTCGAACTGCTGCCACTTTCTGAAAATGCGGCGCGATTCGTTTCGAAAGGCATCGTACCGGTAGTCAGCACGCCGGAGATCGTCCGATTATGCGACGACAAACTGGCGACGAACACCTTCTTGAAGGATCATGGATTTCCGGTTCCCGACACTTCACCTCTGAGCAAGGTTTCTCGCTTTGAGCAGCCAGTCGTGTTGAAGCCCCAGCGAGGTGGTGCGCGCTCGAAGAATACATATGTGGCTCGAACTCCGAAGGATTTCGACGATTACGTTCGGCTCGTTGATACGGGAAACTGTATCGTCCAGGAGTTCATTGAAGGCGACGAATACACCTGCGGCAGCATAACGCTAGATAACCAGTGCGTCGGAGTCATTGCGATGCGTCGCATCTTGCGAGATGGCGATACGTACAAGGCGTTCGTCGAGCGAAATCCTGTTGTCGAATCTGCCGTGCGCGAGATTATCGAAGCCCTTGGGCCGTTTGGGGCCTGTAATATTCAACTGCGGGTTCGGGATGGTCGACCGCTCGTCTTCGAAATCAATGCGCGCTGCTCTGGGACAACGGCCGCCCGGGCGCTCGCGGGCTTTAATGAACCCCGTATGATCGCCGACTACGTCTTGCAGAACATTAAAGCAACCTATGAAATCCGCGAGATCAGCATCCTGCGGTACTGGCAGGAAATGGTTGTCTCGAACGAGCGGGTCGACCAACTCCGTGAAACAGGCTTCTTGTTGGGCGACGGAACTCGGCTATGATCGACCACGCGTCGGGAAGCATTCTCGTCACAGGCGCGGCCGGCTTCGTAGGCCAGCATGTTGTCGCAAAGCTTCTAACGAGAGGGCGCCAGGTAGTCGCAATCGAGCACAGGAGGCCGATGCCCGAGGAATTGCGTTCACGTTGCCAGCACGTCCTCACTGCGGACCTCTGCGATAAAGGCACTCAGCGAGAAACGCTCCGGGACGTCCAGGCCATCTGTCACTTGGCCGCGTATATTCCACCAGGCATGGATGACTTATCGTCGGCTGCATTGTGCTATCGAATCAACGCGGAAATGACGCTGGAACTCGCGACGGGCGCAGCCGCGAACGGTGTGCAACGCTTCGTTCACTTGTCGACAGGAAACATGTATGCGTCGTCTGCCATGCCTTGCATAGAGTCCGAGAGCGTATTTCCGTCCGGTCACGGGACGGGATACTTCGCGAGCAAATTCGCCGCGGAACTCTACTTGACTCACGTTGGTCGAATAACGGGCATGCAAACTGTAATCTTGCGAATCGGAACTCCTTACGGTCCGGGAGAGCCTGCCAACAAAGTGGTCCCGACATTCCTCCGGCTCGCTCACCAGAGGCAAGCGCTTCGCCTGGTGAACGGAGGATGCGCCAGGCTGAATTTCGTCCATGTGTCGGACGTGGCAGATTGCATCGTGGAAGCTGTCGAAACCGGCCCGGATGGGATTTACAATGTAGCCTCGGGCGAGCACACAAGCCTCCTTCAGTTGGCTGACTCGATCGTCACATTGTTTGGTGGATGTGAGGTTCCACCACACGTCGAACCCCCAACATCGGACGCCTTTCCCGGATTTCCACCGGTGTCAATCGACAAGGCGATACGGACGTGGAACTACGCGCCCCGTTCGCTCGCACAAGGCCTGAGCGACTACTATAGCGTCCTTGCAAAGGGTGCATTTCGAACATGAAGATCGCGGTATTTAGCGATGTACATGGAAATCTGATCGCGCTCGAGACATTCGTTAAGGCGACGCGCAACGAGGTGGATTCCTACTTATGTCTTGGCGATGTCGTCAACTACGGTCCGTGGAATGACGAATGCCTCGAAATAATCCATGAATTGCCCGGCGTTACGCTTCTAGAGGGCAATCATGAACGCCTGTTCCAGGGGACTGATGATCTAACCCATGAGTTGCCTCTTGTGCAAGAGTTCTTTCATCATTCTCGACAGTTCTTTTCGCGTGAAGACTTGATCACCGGGCTTCCTCGAAGCGTTGCCATCGGAGCGTACGAATGCGTCCATACCATCAACGAACGAAGGATTTATCCCGATACGGAAATCGAGGTGACCGGGAGCTACTTCGTCGGCCACTCGCATCATCAATTCCGTATCGATCGATCTGGCTTCAAGATCGTAAACCCGGGAAGCGTGGGCCAGAACCGCCGGTGGATTAACATGGTCGATTACTCCATTCTGGACACCACCCACGGAGCCATTCATTTTTTTTCGATCCCGTACGACGTCGATCTCTTTTTGTCTGAAATGCATTTTCGAGATTACCCGGCGCAGTGCATCGCATACTACAAGCAAAAGCTTCGAATAGGGTGAAAGGAGTCGCCGTCCTGGCCTAGTACAAAGAGCTGTGACGCGATGCTGTTAGATTGCAAAGTTCGGAGATCCCTGCCCACGAGTGGGAGGACTGCACGAAATGGGAGTGCCTTCATCGAGCCGTTTCAATGGAGTGCGGAACCAAAGAGTATCTACGGAGTAGGTCGTAGATAGGAATTGCAGCTGAGGACTCCCTCAAGACTCAACAGATTCGGCGGAATGGCCGACTTTTCCGGCTGATTGCCGAAGGCCAACCCGTATGGTCAAAAACCACAACTATCTTCCGCCAGAGTAAGATAGGCACTCTGGATGAGGAACAAGAAATGGGTGCGATTGCTGGCGAATGTAACGGGCTCGGTGAACCGGGAGCTATTGCTGCAGAACGAATATCTGGCCGCGGAGAATCGTATTCTGAGGGCGAAGCTTCCGACGAAACTGCGTTTGAGCAATCCCGAACGCGGTACCCTCGCCAAAATCGGAAAGCGATTGGGGCGCAAGGTGCTTGCGGAGGCTTTGGCAGGCGAAAGCGCCTGCTCCACGCTTAGTTTCTGCCGCGGCACCAAGTGCGCCACATGTCCCGAAATGCGTTTTCGGCGCTGCGCACCAATCCTATCTCGTCCATAAGCGGTGAGGCCTGGAGCGCTTTGCGCAAATTCTGGCGAGAGCCGGGTATCTTCGGGACGGTTTGGGCAAAGAAGACGGCCGTGGTTACATACTGCTCCGGAGAATGCGTCACCAGGTCCGGCAATCCGGCAGCAGTCAGGAAACTGGCCCCGTGTCGTTGTACCGGCAGACGGCCCGCCAACGTCACCACCGGCACGCCCATCCAAAGCGCGTCCAAAGTGGTACTGCCTCCGTTATAGGGAAACGGGTCCAGCGCAATGTCGATACGGCTGTACTCCTCAAAATAATGGGTAGACAGGCTGGCTCCCGCGAAAAGTATGCGCTGGCTTGGGATCCCATCTTCGGCGAACCAGGCTAGCAGCGGGGCTTGCCTGGCTTCTTCGTCCAGATCGTGGTACTTCAGCAGCAGCCGGCTGCCGGGGACCAGATGCAGGATGGCAGACCAGAGCTTCACCACCTCACGAGTGATCTTGCGGTGGCTGTTAAAACATCCGAAGGTGATGTCGCCGCGCTCCAGGTATGGGGCTGGCGCAACCGGAGCGTCTGTGCCGGGACGAAAACAGCAGAGGGCCCGCGGCAGCCGATACACGGTCTCGGTAAATAGATGGTCGGTTCCGGGACAAGGCGCCTCGGCATCACCCAGATAATAGTCCATGGCCGACATGCCGGTGGTGCTTAGCACGCCTAGCCAAGAAACCTGAATCGGCGCGGGTTTGCGCGCGAATGCCAGATAGGCTTCACCGGTGGTATGCCCGGCCAAGTCCACCAGAATGTCGATCCTATCGGCACGAATGTGCTTCGCCAGCTTTCTTTCATCCGCCGGCAAGGTCACGAAGTGTTCAACACGCGTTCGGAAACACTCCGTGATGTCGTCCGATTTTGATCCCACTGCATATGCGAATACTTCAAAGCGGGAACGGTCATGATGTTCGAACACGGGTAGCATAAACTTCGCGATCGGGTGCCCGTACAAATCTGGTGATACGTAGCCCACCTTCAGGCGGCGTTCCGGATCCGGCCAGTTGGTGTGAGGTTGAATTTCAGACGCTAAGGGGGCGGCACAAAGGGTATTCCAACGGCGAGCCTCGGCATACAAGGTTTCTGGTGTCGTCTCCGCCAGGTAATTCATGTTGAACAACAAGCTGCTGTGAACGATCGGATCCGGTACGATTTGCACCGACCGCCGCAGGCAGTCAACCACTTCCGACATTCGCCCCAGGGCGGAGCAGGCCCGGCCACGGATCACCAGCGCGAGGTAGTAATCGGGATTGGCCGCGAGAGAACGGTCCGAGGCGGCGATCGCGTCGGTGTACTTTTTCTCCGTCCAGAACATGCGCGCATGGAGTGCTTCCACCGCGGCCAGCATGGACGGATCCATCCGCGAGGCGTTCGCGAGATGTTGGCGTGCCAGGTCGTGTTCCGCCAAGTTCTCATAAGCGCAGCCCAGGCTGTATTGCCCTCGAGCCCAATCGGGTCTCGCGGCGGCAATTTCAGCCAGCAACCGAACCGCTTCCTGAGGATCGTTGACGGCTGAGGCGCCGTTCTTTGCTACTTTACGCAGGCAGACGGCGGCTTCCGAAAAACGGCGGCTGTCTGCCTGCAGGAAACCCAATTCGGTCCAGGCATCCCGATTTGATGGATCGGCCTTGGTGGCTCGAATGTAGCATTCTTCGGCCTTCATCCAATCGCCAAGATTGCGGAGGCGGTTGCCTTTCTCTATCAATTCTGAAACGGAGGGTTTGCTTCTCGCCTTGCGGCTTGCTTTACTCACTGAAAAGAGAGTTAGGCTGGCCAGGAAATGTCTCGGAAAAAGGTTCCAATTTAGCTTTGGCAGGCGAAAGCGCCTGCTCCACGCTTAGTTTCTGTTGCGGCACCAGGTGCGCCACATGTCCCGAAACGCGTTTTCGGCGGCACGCACCAATCCGATCTCGTCCATGAGCGGTGAGGCTTGGATCGCCTTGCGCAGATTCTCGCGGGAGCCGGGTATTTTCGGGACGGTTTTGGCGAAGAAAACGGCCGTGGTTACATACTGCTCCGCGGAATGCGTCACCAGGTCCGTCAATCCGACAGCATTCAGGATGCTGGCCCCGGTTCGCTGCACGGGCGAACGGCCTGCCAACGTCACCACCGGTACGCCCATCCAAAGCGCGTCCAAAGTGGTGCTGCCACCGTTGTACGGAAACGGGTCCAGCGCTATGTCAATTAGGCGATACTCGTCAAAATAGTCGGTCGACAGGCTCGATCCCACGAAAACTAACCTTTGGCTGGGGATGCCTTCTTCCGCGAACCAGGCGCGCAGGGAGGCTTGTCTGGCTTCTTCCTCCAGGTGGTAATACTTGAGCAGCAGCCGGCTGCCGCTGACCAAATGCAGGATGGCGGACCAGAGCTTCACAACCTCACGAGTGATCTTGCGGGGGCTGTTAAAGCATCCAAAGGTGACATCGCCGCGCTCCAGGTACGGGGCCGGCGCGACCGAAGCGTCCGTGCCGGGACGATAACAGAAGAAGGCCCGAGGCAGCCGATACACGGTCTCAGTGAACAGATGCTCAGTTCCGGGGCAGGGCATCTCGGCATCACCCAGAAAATAATCCATGGTTGACATTCCGGTGGTGCTCATCACGCCGATCCAGGAAACCTGAATCGGCGCGGGCTTGCGCGCGAAAGCCAGGTAAGCCTCACCGGTGGTATGCCCGGCCAAGTCCACCAGAATGTCGATCTCATCAGTGCGAATGCGCTCCGCCAGTTTTTTTCCCTCCGCCGGCAAGGTCACGAAGTGTTCAACACGCGTTTGGATCCACTCTGTGATTTGGTCCGATTTTGATCCCACTGAATATACAAACACCTCGTAGCGGGAACGATCCTGCAGTTCGAACACCGGCAGTATGAATTTCGCAATCGGATGCCCGTACAAATCGGGCGATACGTAGCCCACCTTCAGGCGGCGTTCCGGATCCGGCCGGCTGGTGTGAGGTTGAATTTCGGATGCCAAGGGCGCGGCGTAGAGAGCATTCCAACGGCAGGCTTCAGCATATAGAACTTCCGGCGTCGTCTCGGTTAGGCATGTTATGTCAAACAGCATGCCGCTGTGAAGGGTGGGTTCCGGTACGATTTCCAAAGACCGCCGCGAGCAGTCAACCGCCTCCAACATTCGCCCTTGCGCGGAGCAGGCCCGGCCACGGATCACCAGCGCGAGGTAATACTTGGGATTTGCAGCGAGAGAGCGGTCCGCCGCAGCGATCGCATCGGTGTACTTTTCCTCCGCCCAGAACATGCGCGCATAGAGTGCCTCTACTGCGGCCAGCATGGACGAATCCATCCGCAGCGCGTTCGCCAGATGTTGGCGCGCCCGGTCATGGTCCGCCAGTTGCTCGTAAGCGCAGCCCAGGCTGTATTGCCCACGAACCCAAT
The DNA here is from genome assembly GCA_003162425.1 of Bryobacterales bacterium. GTDB lineage: Bacteria > Acidobacteriota > Terriglobia > Bryobacterales > Bryobacteraceae > Palsa-89. The sequence goes on from PMOK01000316.1 coordinate 69,213, forward strand.
CGGGCCTCGCTGCGGCAATTTCAGCCAGCGCCCGAACAGATGCTTGAGGGTCGTCAGTGGCGGGGACACCGTTATTTACGATTCTTCTTAAACAGACAGCCGCTTCCGAAAAACGGCGGCTGTCCACCAGCAGGCAACCCAATTCGATCCAGGCGTCGCGATTTTCTGGATCGACCTGGGTGGCGCGAATGTAGCTTTCTTCGGCGTTTATCCAATCGCCACGCTTGCGGAGGCGGTCCCCTTCCTCCACCAGCATGGAAGCGGAGGGTTTGTTTATCGCTTCGTGGCTTGGCGTCTCCATTCAAAAGAGAGTTCGCCCGGCCAAGGGAAAATCTCGGAAAAAGGTTAAAACGAACAAAAAAAGGAGCGACGACGCATGCTACTTTGCGTCATCGCTCCGAATCAGGATGAAGGAACTCCCGTATCGCTAGGATTAGCCCTTCAGCAACGTGAGAATATTTTGCGGCGCCGAATTCGCTTGCGCGAGCGCGGCCACGCCGGCCTGCATCAGAATCTGAGCTTTGGTCAGGTTGGCTGCTTGCGTGGCGAGATCGGCATCGCGGATACTCGATTCGGCAGCCGTTGTGTTGGTCAATTGGGACTGCGCCAGGTTGATGGCGTAGTTGAACTGGTTCTCACCTCGTCCAACCACAGCTTGCGCATCGCCGAGCAACTGGACCGAGCCAGCTAGAGCCGAGACCGCAGCCTGAGCGTCCGCTTGCGTGCTGACATCGGAAGTCGCACCGGTACCGACGGTGCTGGATGTCACGATTGTGTTGTACCCGGCCATACCCGTGACTCCAGCTGTCCCACCACCGGTTGCCTCTTGTCCTATGCTCACGGTGAACGGCGTAGTTGTGTTGTTCGTGAACATGAGCTTACCGGTACCGCTTCCCATTCCATCCGTGGTAGCGATGATGCTTTGTAGTGCAGGGTTATCGGTGGCCTGGAGGGCGGCATTGATTTGCCCCACTGCTAACGCAGCAGTCAGGGTGGTCCCGGCNNGCAACAAACGTCAATGTCTGATCGGTTGCAATCGTAGCTGAACTGCTGTAAGCCATGTTGGTGAATACCGCGCCCGCAGTCTGCTCGGTTCCTCCGGCAATGAACGTGCCACTTTCAACGGTACCGACGGCCTGCAGGGCGACCACCGGAATGGTGATGCCGACATCCGTCCCAGCTTGCCCAAGGGTTTGACCCACGAAATTG
>PMOK01000316.1:70506-72479 GCA_003162425.1 Bryobacterales bacterium
TTTACGTTCACTGTGATCGCCCCACCCGCTCCAGCTGAGAAGCCTGGTCCCGAGATTACAAAGGACGTGCTGCCCGCGGTAGTGGCAAGAGCGAGTATCTTCGACACGCTGGTGGCGGAGGCCGAGCCTAGGTCATACATGCCGCTGTCCGCTGTGCCCGCTGCAACCTGGTAGCCTGCCGTGAAACCCTGCAATCCCAGACTCTGCGTATCTACGGTAGAGCTGGAAAGATCGACGGAAACTGTACCGTTGGTAATGGTTGACGCGCTGGTGGCGCCATCGCCGCCACCGATGAANNGTGTTCAGACCAATGGCCTGCGCCTGGCGGTTAATTTCGGTCAGCACGCTCTGGTATTCGCCGTTCAGAACCGAACGATCACCGGTAAAGGTACCGGAAGCCGATTCGGTGGCCAATGTGCGTGCCCGATCGAGCAGTTGGGAGATGTTGCTGATACCACCATCCATGATCTGGAGCTGGCTCATGCCGTTGTTGGCGTTCTGAATACCTTGGGTTAACACGGCCTCATTGGACCGGTAGCCGTTGGCGATGGCCAGGCCGGCGGCGTCGTCGCCGCTCTGGACGATGCGTAGACCAGAGGTTACCTCGTTAATGGTTTTGCTTTGGAAGTTAGCGTTGACTCGCAGGTAGTTCTGCGCCTGCAAGGACGCGACGTTGGTGTTGATACTAAATGAACCCACAATATTTCTCCTTAAGATTGAGAACTCGATGCCGCGAACCTTCACGGCCTCGGACCGCCTTTGGCGCCCTCGAGAGACTGCTGATCCCCGCTACGCGGGACCTGCGCGCCACCCCGGCATTACCCCGGATGGCTTAGGCTTCTCGGTGCGTCGATCAGAAGCCTCTCTCAGTTCTCACTTGTGCTTATCGGGGAGAAAAACGGATTCTTGAATTCAGACGCGAATTTTTTCGATAGCGCGCCAAAAGCTTTGTTCGGCGTTTATCCAATCGCCGCCATTGCGGAGGCGGTCCCCTTGCTCCACCAGCTTGGAAGCGGAGGGTTTGTTTATCGCTTTGTGGATTGGCGAAGCGAACAAAAAAAGGGGCGACGACGCATGCTACTTTGCGTGATCGCTCCGAATCAGGATGAAGGAACTCCCGTATCGCTAGGATTAGCCCTTCAACCTAACTCTTTAACAACGTGAGAATATTTTGCGGCGCCGAATTCGCTTGCGCGAGCGCGGCCACGCCGGCCTGCATCAGAATCTGAGCTTTGGTCAGGTTGGCTGCTTCGGTGGCGAGATCGGCATCGCGGATACTCGATTCGGCAGCCGTTGTGTTGGTCAATTGGGACTGCGCCAGGTTGATGGCGTAGTTGAACTGGTTCTCACCTCGTCCAACCACAGCTTGCGCATCGCCGAGCAACTGGACCGAGCTAGCTAGAGCCGAGACCGCAGCCTGAGCGTCCGCTTGCGTGCTGACATCGGAAGTCGCACCGGTACCGACGGTGCTAGATGTCACGATTGTGTTGTACCCGGCCATACCCGTGACTCCAGCTGTCCCACCACCGGTTGCCTCTTGTCCTATGCTCACGGTGAACGGCGTAGTTGTGTTGTTCGTGAACATGAGCTTACCGACACCGCTTCCCATTCCATCCGTGGTAGCGACGATGCTTTGTAGTGCAGGGTTATCGGTGGCCTGGAGGGCGGCATTGATTTGCGTTACTGCATGTGCGGCATCCAGGGTGGTCCCGGCCGCGAGGGAGTTCAAAGTCACACTTAGGGTCTGAGGTGTCCCACTGGCGTTGTTGGCAACAAACGTCAATGTCTGATCGGTTGCAACCGTAGCTGAACTGCTGTAAGCCATGTTGGTGAAGACCGCGCCCGCGGTCTGCTGCGTTCCTCCGGCAATCCACGTGCCACTTTCAGTGGTACCGACGGCCTGCAGGGCGACCACCGGGATGGTGATGCCGAGATCCGTCCCAGCTTGCGCAAGGGTTTGACCCACGAAATTG
>PMOK01000316.1:72561-74270 GCA_003162425.1 Bryobacterales bacterium
GGTGTTTACGTTCACTGTGATCGCCCCGCCCGCTCCAGCCGAGAAGCCTGGTCCCGAGATTACAAAGGACGTGCTGCCCGCGGTAGTGGCTAGAGCAAGTATCTTCGACACGCTGGTGGCGGCGGCCGAACCTAGGTCATACATTCCGCTGTCCGTCGCGCCCGCTGCAACCTGGTAGCCTGACGTGAAACCCTGCAATCCCAGACTCTGCGTATCTACCGTAGAGCTGGAAAGATCGACGGAAACTGTACCGTTGGTAATGGTTGACGCGCTGGTAGTGCCATCGCCGCCACCGATGAAGACGGACAGATTCTTGGCAAAAGTCCCACCCGTGTTCAGACCAATGGCCTGCGCCTGGCGGTTGATTTCGGTCAGCACGCTCTGGTATTCGCCGTTCAGAACCGAACGATCACCGGTGAAGGTACCGGAAGCCGATTCGGTGGCCAATGTGCGTGCCCGATCGAGCAGTTGCGAAATGTTGCTGATGCCACCATCCATGATCTGGAGCTGGCTCATGCCGTTGTTGGCGTTCTGAACACCTTGGGTTAACACGGCTTCATCAGACCGGTAGCCGTTGGCGATGGCCAGGCCGGCGGCGTCGTCGCCGCTCTGGACGATGCGTAGACCGGAGGTTACCTCGTTAATGGTTTTGGCTTGGAAGTTGGCGTTGACTCGCAGGTAGTTCTGCGCCTGCAAGGACGCGACGTTGGTGTTGATACTAAATGAACCCACAATACTTCTCCTTAAGAATGAGAACTCGATGCCGCGAACCTTCACGGCCTCGGACCGGCTTTGGCGCCATCGAGAGACTGCTGATCCCCGCTACGCGGGACCTGCGCGCCGCCCCGGCATTACCCCGGATGGCTTAGGCTTCTCGAAGTTTTCGATGGCGCGCTCAAAATCTTTCTTGCCTAGGGTCTGCGCGGCCGCTTCATTCTGTTGCTCGGTGAGCTTCAGCTCCTTGCGCAGAATCACTGTTTCTCTGGGCGCCCGGATTCCGATCTTGGCGCCTTGGGATGTAATTGCCAGGACTTCGATCTCGATATCATCGCCGATGAACAAGGATTCACCGGCCCGCCGCCGCAGCACTAACATGGTTGCTCCATTCTGGCCGGTCCAGCCTGGCTGCTCGGGGCGCGAGGGATGGGATGCTGGTGCGAGTAGACCGAATCCTGCCGGATGGCCTGCAGCGCGCGACGAGTCTTGAGATTCACCACAATGGGCGCCATTAAATTGGCGGTAGACAAAAGCCCGTCGTGCATCGACAGCAGCACCAGGACCGCGACTTCGCTTGCGAGCTCTGGCTGGCGATCCGTGGCAAGCTCGAGCGATACCAGATCTTCCCGGCACACGGCCAAGCGGTAGCCCGGATCCACGACCTGAATCGGAAGCGCCAGAAAACAAAGGGAGGGCCGCGCCATGCTCTGCAGAAAAAGCAGCGGCGAGTGCTGCGGCGATTCGATGGGGACGAAGCGCTTTTCGTTTACAAACGCCGGAAGACCGGCTGGAAAATCGAAGACCGAGTCCTCGCGATAAGATATGTTTCCGAAGTATTCCGTCTCAATCTGTGCCATTCCACCGGTTCTCTAGCACGTAGCGTGCCGTGGAATAAGCGCTCAAGAAGGCGGAGTCTCCGGCTTCTTTTCCGGTTCCGATCGTTCTACCACCAGGGTGAAATTGGAGACTAGCGCCGCAATGGCGCCGAGTCC
>PMOK01000273.1 GCA_003162425.1 Bryobacterales bacterium
TGCGACGAACGCTGTTTGCCGGCCTCGGTGCGAGGGCCGGTGGAATGTTGGCTGTTTGAGCGATTGATTTCGGCTCGATTGATTTGGACTGTTGCTGGAGCTGGCATATTGGGTTCCTGGTAGCTGGAATAACACGAGGGTGGGGTTGAGGACGGGGGAGGGGTGGGGAGGTTGTTGATAGGGAAGGGGAGATATTGGAAAGAGGACGCGTGACCGTCAGCCTTTTGGTTGGGTAACTATTTTGCCTGACAGACTTAAAGCTCTCGTTGGTAGCCTCAAGTTGCGACGTGACTGACCAACAAAACTAGCTATACTGAAACACGAAAGCCGCTCAGTTGGTCTGGGAGGCTCGGTGTTTTTCAACTCGTGTTGATGCCACGGATTGATAGGTTCGTAAGCAACCGCTATCCTATCCGTTTCTGAAATGCAAAGGCAAACACGGGCTAGCACCGCGAAGGGCTAATCCGATGCCGCTGTTGTCTGCCAATATAATTCTCTGCGAAAATGTTCTGACCGAAAAAACTGAGATGTCAAGCGCGATCCGTCTACTGGACGTGCTAAGGCTCGCACCCGGAACGAACAACGCGCATTTATTTGCGATCACGCGGGTATACTCTCAACCCGGAGACTTCGGACAACACACGCTCAGGATCACCGCAAATGACCGGAACGCGGGTTTGATCACACAAGCGCCCGATTACCGGTTTCAGTACGGGTACCGGATCGATCCTTCTGGTCCTGGAGGATTCGTTTTAACAACAGAATTCAACATTGACGTCAGTCTCCTGAGGCTTCCCACGACCTGTGTCGTGAACGCGTTTTTGGATAGTCAGCTAGTAGCTCACACACCGCTCACGCTGAGCAGGTAATGCGATGTCGCATTTGTTTCTGAGCGCTGAGTCGGAACGAAAGGAGCGGACTGGTTCGATCCAAACCATACAAAAGGCACAATGGCCTTGGCCAACTCCGTCATCATGGAGTCCTCGCCGATGTCGTCGTAGTGGTACTGCGAAAATGCTGCGTCTATTGCAATCCATGCTGGCTGCAGTTCAGGGCTGGCATAAGCCGTGCTCGAGTTGTCTTCGAACCAGTTCTCAAACTCCGACAATCCGATGCGCCCACTTTGGTAATCGGAGATTCGGTTCGACAGTTCTTCAAGAGTAAGCATGGCCGATCTTCCCTCCGCTCCCATTATACGGAAATTGACGTGCGATGAACATAGGTGTAAACTCTTTGCCGATCTAAGGTTCATGGAACGTGTTGAATCTGGAGAACTTCTACTTGACCGTCCCTCCACTGCACAAAAGACTAAACCCTTCGAAGACGACTATGGGCGCTGGTGTATCGTGAACGAACAAAACCGTATCCTTGACCCCAGATTCGCTCCCAAGGACCCACGGTATGAGGCGGTCAAAACCCATCGTCACATAACAGATACGGGGGAGATTGGCGCGAGCGGTAAGTACGACCCGAAAACCATCACAACCCCGGACGGCATCAAATACCAGCCGCTTCCCTACGCGAACTCCACTTGCGAATTGTGCGAATCTGGCGACATGATTCACCCAAGAAATAGATTTCGGCACTCAAAGTACAGACCATCAGTTTTTAGGTACTGGTGGGTGCGAATTCGTGCGAGGATTATGCCATGAAGACTGGTACGGTGTACATGATCGAGGGTACGGAAGCGTGGGAACGATTCCGCGACGCGGCCAAGAAGATGATTTGTGTTCCAAAAAGGCGGCCGCGAATCCGTTTGGTAAACGCAAAAAGAAAAAGGCAACCCGAAAAGGCTAGTTCCTTCGTTTTCCGCGCCTCCGTCGCTTTGCTTCTTTCTCAGTTAGGGCGACACGTTTGGGCTCGTGATTCTTGCCAGTGCCTCATCGCAGGTCAGCCGCTTGCCGACCATTTCGGAAGCGGCCAACTTGAAGCGGTATAGAATCGTTCATGTGTTTCCGGTTGTTGTAGCGGTACACTTGCGCGTCGAAGTGGCGAAACAGATGGAAGGTTCCACTGAAACGGTGGTTCCGCTGATTCCGTTCAATAGCGGGCTACCGTGGCTGATTGCATCGGCACCGATAAATAACTACATAAAATAAGGCGATAGCAAGAAGGCAAGAGAAGTAACCGGCCTGCCGCGCCGAGTAAAGCTAGTATGTCAAGTATGTTGCCGCCTTTTTTGCGGCGGCCTTGCGTTTGGAAACAGGGAATGCGTTTTTCTGTCAGCGCAAATATTTTTCTGGTAAGGGGTTGTCGGGACGCTCGGAATCCCAGAAGATGGTCATGACCTTCCAGGTGTCGCCCATCTTGACCAGTTGAAAACTGTTGATGCCGCGGGCGAAGGGTTTTTCGCCGGGGGCGTGGCGTGATTCGTAGGTGCTGAAGGCGTGGGCGATGTTGCCGAAAGTCTCCAGCCGCCGGGCCAATTCGGTTTCGTAGAATGCGCTCTTCTCGAAGATTGGCTTGGCGTGCTCGGCGTAATCGTCGGGCGTCATGACCACCGGAGCGGTGGCCTGCGGAGTGGTTCGGACTGGGATCAGGCGGGCTCCATCGGCGAATAGAGCCTTGAAGCGGACCCAATCGCGAGGAGTCCCGGCGGGACCGGAAATTACGTCATAGACTGCTTTAATGACTGAGTCGATGGAGTCGGTATCGGCGGCCCTTAGGGAAGGCGACAAAATGATCAAGCTCGCGGTCAGCGCCAAGAATCGCATCCCATGATGGTACCAAGCGCCCTCTCGTGGGTAAGTGGGTTTTCGGGACGCTTATCAATATTATTTGACTCCAGAGGTCTCGGCAGGAGTGCCGAGACGGCACGCAAGAGTGCGTGCGCCACGCCCATGATGGTACCAAGCGCCCTCTCGTCGGTCAGCCGGTTTTCGGAACGCTTATCAATATTATTTGACTCCAGAGGTCTCGGCAGGAGTGCCGAGACGGCACGCAAGAGTGCGTGCGCCACGCCCATGATGGTATCAAGCCCCTTGGCAGGCGAAAGCGCCTGCCCCACTTCTGCATACAGCTACACTGGAACTATGTCCAAACAATACTCAGCACCGCCGGCCATGACCATCGATCCGGCGGGCAAATACACAGCTACATTCGATACAACCAAGGGGAGCATCGTCTGCGAGCTTTTTGCGAAGGAAGCGCCGAAGACCGTCAACAATTTCGTATTTCTCGCGCGCGAAGGGTTTTACGACGGAACCGTTTTTCATCGCGTCATCGCCGATTTTATGGTCCAAGGCGGCGATCCGGCCGGCACCGGCAGCGGCGGCCCGGGCTATCGTTTCGAAGACGAGACCAAGAATAATCCGAAGCGTCACAAGGTGGGAACGTTATCCATGGCCAACGCGGGCCCGAATACCAATGGCAGCCAGTTTTTCATCACGCACGTCGCCACGGATTGGCTGGACGGCAAGCACACTGTTTTTGGCCAGGTGCAGAGCGGCCAGGATGTGGTCAACAAGATTCAAAAGGGCGATCAATTGAAGTCGGTAACGGTGCAAGAAGGCTAACCAGCGATGGCTTTTCCGATTCATAGAATGCGGAGGCTGCGCGCGAGTGAGGCGCTGCGCAGCCTGGTCCGAGAGACGCGGCTCGCGCCTACGCAGTTCATCCTGCCGCTGTTTGCCTGCCCGGGTGAAGGCGTGCGGCGCGAAATCAGTTCGATGCCCGGTAATTATCAGCTCTCCAGCGATGAGCTGGTGAAGGAGTGTGCGGAAGCAGCCAAGCTGGGCATCGGCGGAGTGATTCTCTTCGGAATCCCGGCGGTGAAGGACGAGTTGGCATCTGGCGCTTATGCCGATGATGGCATCGTGCAGCAAGCCGTGCGCGCCGTTAAGCGCGAGGTTCCCAAGCTCCTACTCATGACGGACGTCTGCAACTGCGAGTACACCAGCCATGGGCATTGCGGATTGGTGGTGGATGGCGAAGTGAAGAACGATCCTTCACTTGAATGGCTGGCGAAGGGGGCGGTTTCGCACGCTCGTGCAGGAGCCGATATTGTGGCGCCCAGCGATATGATGGACGGGCGCGTGGCCGCCATCCGCGGGGCTCTGGATGCGTCCGGTTTTGCGGACACGCCCATCCTGAGCTACGCGGCCAAGTTTGCTTCGGTGTTTTACGGCCCGTTCCGTGAGGCGGCCGAATCCACGCCGCAGTTTGGCGACCGGCGCAGCTACCAGATGGATCCGGCCAATGGCCGCGAAGCGATGCGCGAAATCGAGCTGGATCTGGAAGAGGGCGCGGACATGATTATGGTGAAGCCGGCCATGCCCTATCTCGACGTGATTCGGCAGGCGCGCGACCGGTTCGAAGTTCCGTTGGGCGCCTATCAGGTGAGCGGCGAGTTCAGTATGCTGGTGGCCGCGATCCAGAAAGGCTGGCTGGATCGCGACCGCGCGATTTTGGAGTCGCTCACTTCGATACGGCGCGCTGGCGCGGATTTCATCTTGACTTATTTTGCGAAAGACGCTGCGCGGCTGCTGGCGTAACTGTCGACGCCGAGACGAGTCTCGGCGCTGCAGACATGAGTGTCTGCGCCACATTTTACTGGCGGACAGAGAAACCACGCACGTGTTCGAGCGGCGCTTCGGACTCGTCCACGCCGCGGACTTCTGCCCAGCGTGGACCTTTCCACAACAGCCCGGCCAGCTCGGAAAGCTGATCGGCGGTTCCCACGGCGTAAACTTCCACGCTGCCATCGTCCCGATTGCGCACCCAGCCCGCGAGGCCCAGCGCGTTCGCGGAATGCTCGGCAAAATAGCGGAACCCGACGCCTTGCACGCGTCCGCGCACGCGATAAAGCCGCGCTAATTTTCGGGCGCTCAATGCTGTTTGGTCAGCGGATAGACAACCAGTTTCCGGAATTCCACCAGGCCGCGATCACCCTGCAGCAATATGGGACCGGGCTCGGATTCATTTGCGTCCATCGCGATCGCGGTTGGGCCATCAATGTTCAACCGGTCCATTACGCGAATCCCATTGAAGATTTCGGTGACCTGCCGCCCAACCAAACGGACGGAGAGGGTTTGCCACTCGCCCGCCGGATAAGTGGCGTTGATGGACGGAGCGATGCGTCCCAGGATCGCTCCGCTGCCGCGAACGGAAGGCGGCTTGTCGGCATCATCCACCAGTTGCAACTCGTAACGGCCGCGCAGGGCGATGCCGCTATTGCCGCGTGGGAGGATTCTGAATTCTACATCCAAAGTGAAATTCCAGAATTTCTTTTCCGAGATCAGGTTAATGGCATTGGCGGCATTCGTCAGAACTCCTTCTTTGACTATCCATCCCGAGGGATGGCCCGGTTCCACGGCCTGCCAGCCATTGAGATCGTGGCCGTCGAAGAGGACCACCGGGTCGTTCTTCTTCCAGGTGCCGTCGTCTTTGTCCGGGATGGCTGGAGCGCGAGTGCCGGTCCACTCGAGATAGGAAGAAGGATCGCCTTCGATTTCGAAAGTGCCTTTCAGTTTGCCGTCCTCGAGCCGCGCCCAGTACAGCCCTTTTTCGGGAGTGCGCTCACGGTGAAAACGGCCTTCCAGGGCGAAACGCAGCTCGCCGTCCGAGATGGAAAGCTTGGGGATATCATCCAGTTGACCGATGGGTTCGCCTACGAACTTTCCCTTCAGGGTGTTCGTGCCCGCGCCAGACACTTCCAACCACCACGCCCGCGGGGATGGCAAGCCATTGACATTGATATCCCAGCGGCCGTTGAACTGTTGGTCGTCGATGGAGGCAGCGCAGCAACCGAGCGCGCAAGCTGCTACGAATACTACTCTCACTGCGCCTACTTTACCAAACTTTACATGACTGTTCCGAGCCGGGTAGTCCGCTAAATGCCGACGCAGATTCATTGGCGACCGAATCCCAGGCGTTCACACGAGTGTGAACGCGGCACGCATGAGTGCGTGCGCTACGTGCCGCTATCTGGATAATTCGGCGCGTGTTTGCAGGAACTGGATCACGTTGGCGCGTGTTACGATGCCGTCCAGATGATTGCCGCTGACGACGGGCAATTGATTCACATCGTCGCGGCCCATGGTCTCGAGAGCCTCCATCACAGGCGTGGATGGCGTCACCGTGTGGACTTGATCGAGCGGGCGCATGACGTCATAAAGAGTGGTGAATGGCCACCGCGCCTTCTCCAGATGCTTGATCTCGTGAGGAGTCACCAAGCCGATCATTTCGCCATTCTGTTCCACCACGAAACAGCGGCGGCCGGAGCGCAGCAGGTGATCCTCGACGAAGCTCTGCACGTTGAGGTTTCCGTCCACGGCGACACAATCGTGAGTCATGACATCGCTGACGCGCACATCCTTCAGGTTCGATGTCAGCGTTACCGTGCTGTAGCTCGATCCGGCGGCCTGCAGCAGAAACCAGCCGATAAATGCGATCCACAATCCGCCGAATCCGGCTCCTGCGAAGAAGCGGAAGATGCCCAGCGCGATAAAACCGAGCGCCACTACTTGCCCGGTGCGAGCCGCTAGCTGCGTGGCCCGCGTGCCGTTCTTTGTGGACCACCAGATGATGGCGCGCAGGATCCGCCCGCCGTCCAAAGGAAATCCGGGGATCATGTTGAAGGCCGCGAGCATGAGATTGATGTAGCCGAGCCATACCAACATCGCAATAATCGGCGTCTCGGGCGTATTGTTGAAATGCCACCCCGCCACCCAGGCTAGACCCAGCGAGATGACGCCGATCACTGCGCTCGAAAACGGCCCAACGATCCCGACCAGGAACTCCGTTTTTGGATCCTCCGGCTCTTTCTCGATCTGAGCGACGCCACCCAATGCGAACAGCGTAATCGCGCGGGTGGTAAGACCGTGGCTTCTGGCCACTAGGGCGTGCGATAACTCATGCGCTAGCAGTGTCGCGAAGAAAAGCAGCGCCGTCATCAAGGACGTAGTCCAAATCACGGCCGGACCCCAACCCGAATGCTCCGCTTGAAATTGCGCCGAAAGCGACATGACGATGAGCAGTGCGATCAGGAACCAACTGTAATGCAAACCGACTTCGATGCCGAACACGCGACCGAGTCGAATGCTGGATTTCATGAGACCAACCCCTCTGCTGATTAGATTACTCCAGAGCAGGATTGGTTGCTATTCCGTTCAGGCGGGTTAACAACCCGCCGCAGGATGGCATCCTGCCCTACGTCGTCAGCAAGCCGGAGCGTTCCAGCAGAGCATTCGGGTCCGGATCGCGTCCCATGAACGTGCGATACAGCTCGGCCGGATCTTGGCTGTCGCCGCGCGACAGTATATTCTCGCGGAAACGTGCGCCAACGGCGCGGCTGAAGATGCCGCTGGTTTGGAACATAGTAAATGCGTCGGCGTCGAGCACTTCGGCCCATTTGTAGGAATAGTAGCCGGCGCCATAACCAACCGGGCTGGCAAAAAGATGCGTGAAACTGGCGATCATCCCGTAATGCTGGGGCAATCTGGCCGGCGAGAAAGCCTGCAGGAGGTCGCGTGCGTAGGCCAGAACGTCGCCGTGCGAATACTCGCGATGCAGAGCCAGATCGACGAACCCGAATCCAAGCTGGCGCATCTGGGCATTGGCCGCGCGAAAATTGCGTGCCCGCCGCATCTTCCCGAACAGGTCCCGAGGCACGGGTTGGCCGGTTTGGTAATGCCGCGCGAAAAGATCCAGCGCGTCCCGCTCCCAGCACCAGTTCTCCATGATCTGTGACGGCAGTTCGACGAAATCCCAGGCAACATTGGCGCCGGCCAGGCTCCGCACCTCCACTTGGCTCAGGCAATGATGCAGCAAGTGCCCGAACTCGTGGAAAACGGTCTGGACCTCACGATGCGTGAGCAGGGATGGGCGATCGCCCACCGGCGGAGTGAGATTGCCGCAAATGAGTCCAGCATGCGGCTCGAAGCGATTGCCGAACGCGACGCCGGTGATGAAGGCGTCCATCCAGGCGCCACCCCGTTTGGTTTCCCGTGGGAACCAGTCCGCGTAAAAAGCCCCGATCAGCGTGTTGTTCGCCGGACGGCTTTCATCGTGAATCTGGTAGTACTTGACTTGGGGGTCCCACACTGGAACTCCGGGCTTCTCCACCACGCGAATCCCGTACAGCCGCTGCACGATCTCAAACATTCCCTGCACCACGCTCTCGAGCGGAAAGTACGGCCGCAGCGCTTCTTCATCGAAGTCATAGAGCGCGGCGCGCTGTTTTTCCGCATAGTAAGCGATGTCCCAAGGCTCGAGCTCGGCTCGACTCGCGAAGGCCGCCAGGTCATCGTTCTCCTTCTCGAAGTGCGCGTCCGTTTTGGTTTTCAGGTCGGCTAGAAACTCCTGGGCCCGTTCGCCGGTGTGGGCCATGCGATCCTCCAGCACCAGGTCCGCGAAATCGCGATAGCCCAGGAGATTGGCCTTTTCGTGGCGCAATTCGAGGATGCGCTGGATCACGGGCCGGTTGTCGCGTTCCCCTTCCAATGCGCGGTTTACGTAGGCTTCATATACGTGCCGGCGAATTTTCTCGTCGTCCAGATAGGTCATCAAAGCCACGTAGCTTGGCGCCTGCAAGGTGAAGCGCCACGAGGGAGCCTCGAGGCCTTTGGATCGGGCGCTGTCACGCGCCATCGCAACAGCGCTTTCAGGCAGGCCGGCCAGCTTGCTCTCATCGGCGATCACTAGTTCGAATTCATTGGTTGAATCCAGTACGTTCTCCGAAAAGCGGATGGTCAACTTGGAGAGTTCCACATCGATTGCGGCGATGCGCGCCTTACCGGGAGCATCCAGTTCAGCACCGTGGCGGCGGAAATTGTCGATGGTCTTCTCCAAAAAGCGCTTGCGCGCGCCAGAGAGGCTCTTGGCTTCTTCCGTTTTCGAGTAGGTTTGCACCGCTCGCCACAGCGATTCGTTGAGCGGCAGAGATGAATAGAACGCGCTGACCAGGGGCTGCACGGCATTGTATGCGGCGCGCAGCTCGGGTGTGGTGGCCACGGCCTCCAGATGCCTGGCGATACCCACCGCATAGTCCAGACGTTCCGTCAACGCGTCCAGAGGCTCCATGGTGTTGCTGAAGGTTCGCGGCCCGGAATCGGACGTCAAGCGGTCCAGCTGCGCCCGCGCGTCATTCAGGAGCTCGCCCACGGCGGGTTCCACGTGTTCGGCGCGAATTCGATCGAAAGGAATTTGAAATTCAACTTCGAGAAGTGGATTTCGGACGTTGCCAGAAGACATTTTATTTAGGGTCTCTATAATTCTATGACAATTCATGGCTGCTTTCAAAGCCAATCTTTCCGGATAGGCGTTTGCTGCCTAGCCCCGCGCGTCAGAGTCAGAGTCGGGACCCGTGAAAAAATCGGCGCCAGGCACCGACTCCCTCACGGTCGCGGTTCGGTAGCACTCTCCAAACACGAGCTCGGGAACAAACTGCTGCCATTCCCGCGTATCCTATGGATGAGTGCCCTCCGAATACGCTATCGAGACCTCCGACTTGGCCAAAGTGTATCGCTCCAGGTGGAAACGCCGGGAGGTGCGCGCCGTGGACGGAATCTCACTCAACGTTCAGCGCGGCACCATTTTCGGATTGCTGGGCCCCAATGGGGCGGGAAAGACCACTTTCGTCAAGATGCTGCTGTCAGCGGTGCATCCCACGCGGGGCAGCGCGCTAATCTTCGGCCGCGATGCCCGTGAACCGGAAGCGCGCCGTCCCATCGGTTACCTGCCGGAGAACCATCGCTTTCCCACCTATTTCACTGGCGCGGGAATGCTGGATTTTTACGCGGCACTTTCCGGCATGGAATCGGCCGAGCGGCGGAAGCGGATTCCCGAAATGCTGGAGGTGGTGGGCCTCGAGCAATGGGGCAGCATGCGCATCGGCAAATATTCCAAAGGCATGTTGCAGCGCCTGGGTTTGGCGCAGGCGCTGATCCATACGCCGTCCATGTTGATTTTGGACGAGCCCACGGACGGCGTCGACCCGGTAGGACGTATGCAGATCCGCGAGGTGCTGACGCGCTGTGAACAGCAAGGCGTCACCATTTTTATCAACTCCCATCTGTTGGTGGAAGTAGAATTGTTCTGCCGCGAGGTGGCGATTCTCGACAAGGGCAAGGTTGCGCTGAGCGGCAAAATGCAGGATCTCACGGCCGGAAAGGGCTACCGGTTAACCTTAGCTGAGGCGCCTGAAGCGCTGGTCGAAGAGTTGCGAGGGAAAGCAACCTCCATGGCTTCCAGAAATGGATTCGTCGATTTCCAATTCGCAAGCCGTCAATTGGCCAATGAAGCTGTGGATCTGTTGCGGGCGCAACACTGCGAGATCGAGGCGCTCGCGCCTACCACCAGCACACTCGAGGAAGTGTTTGTCCGCACGGTGGCGAAATGAAGGATTCATTGACGGCTAGCGTCGCCTTGATCCGCGATACTTTCCGCGAAGCGTTCGCGCGAAAAATATTCTGGGGTTTGTTCGGGCTCTCCACGGTGATGATCCTGTTCTTTCTGTTCCTGCTGCGGATCGACCTGGTGGAAGGTGGCCTCGCGGCTGTCAAGATGTTCGGCCAAACGGTTAGCCCCGCCACCGACGTGGACCGGCTGGTGCGCGGTGTCTATGGTGGTATCGCAACCTTTCTTTACGGCTTCGGGATGTTTCTAGCGGTGTTCGCCTCGGCGGGATTGATTCCAAGCGTCCTGGAACCGGGACGCATCGAATTGCTGCTGTCCAAACCCGTATCGCGCACGCACATTCTGCTGGGCCGCTATGTGGGCAACGTCCTGGTAGTTTCGTGCAACATCATTTATCTGGTGTTGGGGGTGTGGACCATCCTGGGCATCAAGACCGGGATTTGGTCCCCCGTGTTTTTGATCTCGATCGCTACGACAATCTTCACCTTCGCGGTGTTGTTGTCTGTGGTGATCTTGATCGGCGTGCTGTTTGAAAGCGCCGCGCTAGCCACCATGGTCGCGGCCGCGCTGATGATCTTGAGTCTCGTTCTGGCGCAGATCAATATCATGCTGCGCCTGCTTTCTTCCGAGTGGTCGCGCCAGATCTGGCGAACGCTTTACTATGCGCTGCCGAAGGTTTACGACTTGGGCAAGATGACGCTGGACGCGATCCGGAACCGAACGTTCGACGGATTCATGCCCATCTGGACTTCGGCCCTATTCGCCGCGGTGGTGCTGACGGGAGCGCTGTTGATCTTCGCGAGGCGGGATTTTTGATGCGTCTGATTTGGGCGGCCATTCTGTGTCTGGCCCTGGCGGGTTGCCAGGTGAAGAAGCCAGGTTCTATACGTATCGACACTGCGCTCGAAGCACTGATTCCCGCCGATACCGTATTCATTGTCGGCGGCAACATCGATGCGGTGCGCCAAACCCCGGTTTATCAGAAGCTGCTCAGCCGTGTGCCGCTGCCGCAGTTGGACGAATTCACGCGGCAAACGGGCCTCGATCCGCGCAAGGACCTCTCGCAGGTTCTTTCCTGCTCCAATGGCAAAAATGGCGTGCTGATGGCGCGCGGGAAATTTAACGTCACGGATCTCGAGACGCGTTTGCAATCGCGTGGCGCCGCGCGCTCCAGCTACAAGAATCGTGCCGTGTTCGGATCCGAACGGTTTAGTTTTGTTTTTCTGAACTCATCGACCGCTGTTGTGGGCCCGGCTCCCGAGCTACGTTCGATCATCGATCGAGGCTCGGGCGGGGGATTGCCTCCAGCCCTCCGGGAATTGGTTCGCACCATTCCAGCCAACGATCAGGTGTGGGCGGCTCTGACCGGTGGTCTCCAAAGCTTGAATCTGGCCGTGCCGCGAGACAGCAACCTCGCGAACATTGTGAGCGCGCTGAAGTCCATCGACACGGCGACCATTGGAATGGACCTTAGCAAGGGCATCGGCTTGATCGCCGAGGTAACTTGCAAGACCGAGCGCGATGCCAAATTCGTCCACGACATGCTGAAGGGCGTGGTCGGGATCGGCCGGCTCAACACTCCCGATAATCACCCGGAGCTGTTGCAGCTTTACGACGCGATCCAGGTGACCCAACAGCAGAACCACACCCAGGTGACGGCCCAGATTCCAGCGGATTTGGCCGATCGGTTTCTGGATCTGTGGTTGAAACGATAAAACGTTTCTAGTTTCTGGTTGCTGGTTTCTGGTTGGCGATCGGGCCGAACGAGAAACCAGAAACGAGAAACTAGGAACTAGTCTAACGGCCGGTACCAGATGTTGCGGTATCGCACGGGCGTATCGCCGACGTTCGAATCCCAGTGATCCTGCAAGCGCAGCGGCCCCGTTTCACAATCGTGTGCGTTGCTGGAACCGTCTGTCGTGCCTTTGATCGTCACATGATCTTGCACCAGCACGCCGTTATGCAGCACCGTCAGCGTACCTGGCTCAGAGACCTTACCGCCGGAGCTGCACTTGGGCGCGTGAAAAATGATCTCGTAGCTTTGCCATTGCTCCGGTGGGCGGCATGCGTTCACCAGCGGAGCGTATTGCGAATACAATGCTCCGCACGAGCCGTTTGCATAGGTTGGGTTCTGATAAGAGTCCAGCACCTGCACTTCGTAACGGCCTTGCAGAAAAACGCCGCTATTGCCACGCGCCTGGCTTTTGAATTTCGGCATGTAGGGAGTGGAGAATTCGACGTGGATTTGAGCGCTCGCGAATTTGTGCTTGCTGGAAATGTCGCCCGTGCCGCTTTTGCAGATCAGGATGCCGTTCTCAACGCGCCACTTCGCCGGACTTCCGTCGTCGTGTACCCATCCGGACGCATCCTTGCCGGAGAAGAGCACAATCGCATCGGACGGCGCTTCGCCCGGTTTACCCGGATCAACGACGCGCGGCTGCGGCCCGTCCTGGCAGCAACAGAGCGTGGAGCACGCCAAGAGAATCGAAAATGAGCGGATCATTTATTTCTTGCCAACCGGGATCGCGTCACCGAGATTAATGGAGCCTCCACCTTCGCTGACGTAGTTGATATTCCAGGATGGGATCACCACATCGACATCGCCCAGCACGATACACTGGCAACCAAGCCGTGACCGCAGCGTCAGTCCCGCTGCCATCTGCACGCGNNTTGCTAAGACAGATATCGAGCAGCGACTCCGGCTTCCCGTGTTCATGATAAGGAAGCTCGCCATGTTCGAACTCGATGGTCTTCCCGTCGATCGTTACCTTCGGCACTCTTTGATTATAGGTGTTCGACAACAATGCTGCTCCAAAACCACTCATCGCATAATCTCCACACTTCCATAACCCAATCGATCGATTCCGAGCCGCGACCGGAAGGGAGCGCTGAGAGAACGCGGAAGTTTGAACCACTCTTCTCTAGTGACCTACCTCCTCACCTTCAGCTGCTACGGCGCCAGGCTACATGGCGACGAATCTGGCTCAGTAGATCCGGAGCACAACATTCCAGGCCACACATTGGTTGAGCCCAATACCGAGCGTGTTTCATCAGCACGAGACAGAATGAATCAAGAGCCGTACGAAATGGACGAGGCGCGGAGGCGAAATGTGCTGGCCTCGATACTCGAACACTGCCAGCATCGAAATTGGCGATTACTTGCCGCGCACGTTCGCACCAACCACGTTCATACAATCGTCGACGCGCCGGTCACTCCAGAAAAGGTCTTGAACGAACTCAAGGCATACGCCAGCCGAATACTGAACAAGATTGGATTAGATAGCCCCGATCGGCGCCGCTGGAGCCGCCACGGAAGTACCCGCTATCTGTGGAAACGAGAGGACGTGGAAGCCGCGATTGTCTATGTTGCCGATCATCAGGGTAATCCAATGGCGATGTACGTTAATGAACGTAGGTGGTAGCGCTCCCTTCCGGTCGCGGCTCGGTTTGGGCGGCCGTGGTGTCGTGCGGCGGGGTGTGTCGCAATGTCCGGCGTGCCACACTGAATACTAGTGTTTCACTTCATTGAAAAGAAAATTTCTGACCGCGTGGCCGAGCTGGTTCGTGCCCAATTTGGGGCTGACGCTACGGTTGCGCTCGAACAGCCCAAGCAGCCGAGCTTCGGTGAACTGGCAATCCCGGTTGCATTCCATCTGGCGCGGCAGTTGAAAAAAGCGCCCAAAGCTATTGCCGCGGAAATTGTCGCCGCGCTTGGGCCTCTGGAAGGCGTGTCCGCGCTTGAAGTGGCCGGCAACGGATACATCAATGTCCGCCTCGATCGCGGCGCTTATGGCTTGGGCGTGCTGCGCGGCGGAGGGGAATCTCTCCCACAGGATTCGGGCAAGATCATCGTCGAGCACACCAATATCAATCCCAACAAAGCGGCGCATATCGGTCACCTGCGCAATGCGGTTCTGGGCGACACGTTTGTGCGGATGCTTCGCGCGAACGGGCGCACGGTGGAAGTGCAGAATTACATCGACAACACTGGTGTACAAGTGGCCGACGTGGTGGCGGCATTTCATTACCTGGAGCAGAAATCGGCTGCAGATGTCGAAAAGCTCCTCAACGATCCGGCCGTCCGCTTCGACTACTACTGCTGGGATCTCTACGCGCGCGTTTCCTCATATTTCAACGAGCATCCCGAGGCGCTCGAATGGCGCCACCAAACTTTGCACGCGATCGAGAGCGGCACCGGTGAGCTCGCGCAACTTGCCACCACTATCGCCGATGCGATTGTCGAATACCATCTGAAAACCATGGACCGCCTCGGCATACACTACGACGTGCTGCCGCGCGAGAGCGAAATCCTGCATCTCAAGTTTTGGGAAACGGCTTTTGAGCAGCTCAAGCAACGCCAGGCCATCTATTTCGAAACGGAGGGCAAGAATAAAGGCTGCTGGGTGATGCCGGCCAGCGCGTTCAAAGAGCAGACGAATGAAGACACCGAGGACAGCAAAGTGATTGTCCGTTCGAACGGCACCGTCACTTATGTAGGCAAGGACATTGCCTATCAGCTCTGGAAATTCGGACTGCTTGGCAAGGATTTCTATTACCGGCCCTGGAAGACCGTTTACATCACCAGCGCGCATCCGCAACCAGAAGGTGGTGGTCCGCATTTCGGAGGCGCCGAATCCGTCTACAACGTGATCGATTCCCGGCAGTCCTATCTTCAGGATGTTGTCGTGGCCGGTTTGCGGGCACTCGGCTACAACCAGCAAGCCGATCGCTCCATTCATTTTTCGTACGAAATGGTAGTGCTGTCGCCGGGCACCGCCGTCGAGCTTGGCTTCGAGCTATCGGAGGAAGACAAAAAGCGGCCTCACATTGAGGTCTCAGGACGCAAGGGCCTGGGAGTGAAAGCCGACGATCTGATTGATAAATTGATCGAGAAGGCGCTCGAAGAGGTGGACTCGCGACATCCCGAAGCCCCCGCCGACGAACGCCGCCAGGTTGCAACCCAGATCGCGATCGGCGCGTTGCGCTACTTCATGCTGAAGTACACGCGCAATTCGGTGATCGCTTTTGATTTCCAGGAAGCGCTCAGCTTCGAGGGCGAAACGGGACCATACGTGCAATACGCGGCGGTGCGCGCGCGCAACATTCTCCGTAAGCTCGCGGAACGCGGCCAGGCGTTGCCGGACTTCGCCCATGAGCTCAACCAGGCTGCATTCGCTCGCCAGCTCGCTGCTGAGGACTTCTGGCAAATGCTGCTCATCGCTTCCAAAGCGGATTCGGCGATTGATCGCGCGGTAGTTTCGGGTGAGCCGGCGCACGTGGCCCGATACGCGTTCCAGCTGGCGCAGGCTTACAATAACTTCTATCACGGATATCCAGTGCTGACGGAAGAAAGCCCCGAGAAACGGACCTTTCTGTTATGGATGACCGGTTACTTTGGCGCCCAACTGGAGCGAACGCTGGGCGTGCTTGGCATCGCCGTGCCCGAGTATATGTAGACGCGAGTGGCCGAAATCAACCACCGCTGGCCTTAGTCGGCCATTGTTGGTTGAGGGTAAGTCTTTGGAGTACATATAGTTAACTGTTGGAACTCGGCATGCTCAGATCTGTGGGTGTGAGGGATTGTGCAATTATGAAATCGCAACACAAATGGTTTTTAGGTTTGGTATTGGCAGGCTCGCTGGGCGCGGCACTGCCGGTTTTCGCTCAGGATCCGGGACCCTCGAGTCCGCCCCCTTCAGGTGGCTGGCGTCGATTCGATCAGAATGCCCCGCCGCAGAATAATGCGGATGCTCCTCCGCCGGCAGATCCCAATCAAGGTCCGCCACCACCGCAGGGTCAGTTTCGCACTCGGTATCAGGGTCCGCCGCTATCGAACGCGCCGGTTAAGCTCACGCTGCCGGCCGGTACTTGGATCACGATTCACGTGAACGAGCCGATCTCAAGCGATCACAGCCAGCCGGGCGATACATTTACGGCGACGCTCGCACGGCCAGTGATTGCCGATGGACACGTGATTGCCCATCCCGGCCAAATGGTGAGCGGCGTAGTTTCCGAAGCGCAAAAAGCGGGCCGAGTGAAAGGTGTTTCGCGGCTTGGACTCGAACTTACGGAGATAGGAATCGCCGACGGGCACCAGGTGCAAGTGAAAACGAAACTGATGGAACGCCGTGGCGACACCTCTGTTGGACGTGATGTCGCCGCCGTCGGAGTTACAACTGCTACGGGCGCTGCGATTGGCGCTGCAGTGAACGGTGGAGTTGGTGCAGGAGTCGGTGCTGGAGCCGGATTGGTGGTTTCCACCATCGGCGTGCTTCTCACGCGTGGACACCCCACTATCGTCTATCCTGAACAGCCTCTCACGTTCCGTTTGGAGGCTCCTCTAACGATAGAGGGAACGGAAGCAGCGTTTCATCCTGCTACGGAACAGGACTATGAGCAGAGACTGCGCCAAGGGCCGTCTCTTCGTTATGGCGCTGGATATCCCCAGCCTCCGCCCTACGGCTACGGATATGCATACGCGCCGCCCTACTACGGTGGATATTTCGGACCCTACTACGGCTACGGATTCGGCCCGAATTTCTACTTCCGATACGGCCGCGGCTTTGGCCGCCGCTGGTAAGCAGCGTAGGAGAAGCCTCCGGCTTGTCTAGTGGGCAAGCCGGAGGCTTACCCTACTCCGTAGTATTCTCCTTCTTGGGCGGGATCGCTTTCGGCATCGGTATCCGTGGAATCATCTGCTCCCGCATAGCTGTTTCATAGACGAACGCAGCCATGATGGCGGAGCATTGCATTAGATCTCCAGGCTGCACACGATCGTAGACGTCCATGTTGGAGTGGTGCGTGCGAGTGCCATATTCCATCGGATCCTGCATGAAGCCGAAGCCGGGCAATCCGACGTAATCAAACGATGTGTGATCGGTTCCCCCCGGCTTGCGTGCGCTGAGGCCGGTTGTGCCCACCACCGCGGTGGCGCCCAAATCATGAAACGGCTTCAGCCATTCCTCGAATATGGGCCTGACTTGATCGTTCCCCATCACGCCGATGCCCCTGAATTTTCCAGTACCGGTGTCGTCGTTGAAATAGGCGTCCAGCTTGTAATATTCGGGCTTGGGCTGCATGGTCTCGCGATCGGCGAAATGCTCCTTCACATACGCTTGCGATCCCAGCAGGCCCTCCTCTTCGCCGCTCCACAGCGCGATCCTTACGGTACGGTCCATCTTCAGGTCCAGAGCTTTGAGAATGCGCACAGCCTCGATCGCCACCGACGAACCAGTGGCATTGTCGGTGGCGCCCGTGCCACCGTGCCAGGAATCCAGGTGCGCTCCCAGCATCACGATTTCATCCTTCTTCCGTCCACCTTCGATTTCGCCGATCACGTTGAACGAATCCGTCGGCGAATCGATGAACTGCGCCTTGATATCGAACTCCAGCTTTACCGGAATGTCGTGCTGTAACAGGCGCACGATTCTGTTATAGTGCTCCGGAGTCACCGCGACCATCGGTGGTGGAATTGGATCCTTCAGCTCGCGCGACCCGCCGGCTCCCGCGAACACCGTGCCGCCGTCCCCGTTGTAGCCATACTGCAGAACCACCAGCGCGCCCTCGTCTTTCAGGAACTGGCTCACCTTCTTGCGGAACTGCGTGGCTTTTTCGCGTTCCTCGGGTGTGGGCGGCGCGGGACCACCAGGAGGTCCGAAAGGATTTGCGAGCCGCGATGGATCCGGCGCGTGCGTTCGCGACTCGAGGTCCGCATCGGTGAGCCGCCGTCCTAAAGGTTCCATCATCATCGCAATCGCCTTGGGCGCCATCGTTAGCACGATCTTGCCCTTCAGCTTGCCCTTGAATTTTTCGAGATCCGCATCGGTCACGAGCGGCGCGTAGATGGCATCGCCCTGCACCGCGCCGTCAGTGCCCGGCGTCCAGGCCAACGGAAAACCGATAAGCGGTGAATACTGGGGCGCGATCATGTGGCCTGCGTAGTGCGTGTAGTTCCAGCTGCGGCCAAATGGTCCCCAGGCCTCTTCATGTACGTTGGTAAGCCCGTACTCTTTGAGCCGCTTCACCACAAAGTCTCCGGCTGCCTTGTAGCCGGGCGAATTGGTGAGCCGCGGACCGTACACGTCGGCAAGGTAGAACTCGTGGTCCATCACTTTGGAGTTCTCGAACGCCTCGGCTTTGATGCGATGAATCACCGAGAGATCCGCAGGCTCTTCCGAATAGAGGTAGATTGCCGAGATCAGGAATGCTGCGCCCAGCGTGATGATCAAGTTCCGGGATTTCATATCTTTACACTTTACATCACACCAGTTACACCACACCAGTACTTATAAGTGATCCACCTTAGTCAGCACTAGGGCTTTGGTACGCTTGCCCGTCAGGGTACCAGGCGGTAGATTGGCTTGAGGCCACTAATGACTCACGCTAAAGTCTCCCTGAAACCATGGCAACCAGTCCGGGTCTGGCGCAACTGGACGAAAAGCGAGCAGCTGCGCACCATCACTGTCTATCCTTGCGTGGAGACGTTTCCGCCGGGCTCTGAGATCACGCTATTCGAGGCGCCGGATGAGGATGGAGTTTCTCCCACGGACAGTCGCGTAGCTGTTGGAGCGAGAGGCGATTCAGTGGCATTAGTTATTCAACCTGGGAATGCGGTATTTGTTCACATCGACCTGGCGAAATCGGCCGCAACCTCCGTGATCGCCGACATAACGCAGGAGCCATAGCGCACGCACCCATGCGTGCCGCGTTCACACTTGTGTGAACGCCTTGATCTCTTGTCTACTTGTGTTCGCATGAGTGCGAACACGGCACGCATGAGTGCGTGCGCCACAGCTAATGTTTGTGGATGAAATCGCCCACGCGCCGCATCCACGCCAGCTCTTCAGCGCCCATAGGGCCCAACTCGGCGGCGCGCAACGCATCGTCGGCCTGAGCTGCATTCGATGGTCCGGTCATGCATACATCCACAGCGGAGTTGGAAAGCACGAACCGGTAGCAATCGGTGGCGGTCGGGACCCGTTCACCGGGCGGCATGCGCTTGGGATTCAGCAACTGGCGCCAACTGGTAGCGGTGAAGGCCACAATTCCAGGGCCGCCGTTGTTCGCCGGGAGCAGTGGAAATATCTCGCCCTCAGCCCCTTTGTGCACGGCGTTGTAACGGACGTGCACGATGCCGACTCCGGGATCGGCATTGAGCTCCGCCACCAGCGGACGATGATGCGTTGAAATGGCGATGTGACGGATCAAGCCGCGCTCGCGCAGCTTGTTGGAAGCATCCAGAATACGTCGCGGCGGTTTGTGGTTCCACAGTCCGAGGAGTAAAACATCGGCGTGATCGAAGTTAAGCTTGCGCAGCGCTATCTCGACGCTCGGCGCCATCAACGCTGCCACTCTCGAATACGATTGCAGAACCAGCACCATGCGGTCGCGGTGTGGCTTGAGATTCCGCAGGGCTTGTCCGAACGGTCCGCGGCGAAAGGTGCCCCAGTACAAGTAGTTCACGCCACGATCGAAGGCGCGCTCCACGGCGGGGGTGGGTACTCCGAAGCTGGCGGCCATACCCAGCCGGCCAACTTGAAGGCCGGTCCGGCCGAGAGTTCGTATCTCCATGCAATTTCAGTATACTGACCGCCCGCGGTTCCAGAAACGAGAAAGGGTGTGCGACATAAATGTGGAACCTTTCGAGGGTGTAGCCGAGCCGCGACCGGCAGGGAGCGATACCACGAGTGCCGCTAGTTCTCGAGTTCCGACAGCGCTTCCTGCCGGTCGCGGCTCGGTTTTTCGTACGTTCCTACATGCTTTCCATTTCACCGAGAAACCCATAAGACATTCAGTTCTCAGGCCGATAAGCACATGTTGTGATCACTGCGGATGGAGAGCTCGCTCTGTGCGGGAGCGAACAGCAGTTCCGGTCGGCAGTTGCGCACGCCTCGATTGGCATGGCCATAACCGATACAGCCGGCAGGTTCATCGACGTGAACCCGGCGTTCTGCCGCATCACCGGCTATCAGCCTGGCGAGTTGGCTTCCATCGATTTTCCATCCATCATTCACCCGGATGACCGCGACAGGCGGGAGGCCTTGTTAGAGCAGCTCCTTAGGGGTAACATCCCCAACTTCGTAATCGAGAAGAGGTTGCAGAGGAAGGGCGCCGGATTGGTTTGGGTTCGCGACAGCGTGTCCATTGCAGAGGACCAAGGTGAGACGCCGCGCGTGATCGTCCTGATGGAAGACATCACTGAGCGCAAGCAAGCTGAGGAAGATCTGCGCGCCTCCGAGCAACGGTTCCGGGTCGCCGCGGAGAACGCCAGCGATATTATTTACGAATGGGACTTGCACACCGGCCAGGTGACAACCTACGGTATGAAGCCGGATCGGCTCGGAGGCCGGAGTGTACCGGAGAACATTGAAGCATTCAAGCGCATGGTTCATCCGGATGATCTCGAACGGGTGGTAGCGGCTCTCCGCCGCCAGATCGAATACGGAGAGCGGTACCATTGCGAATACCGGATTCTCGGAGAAGACAACCAAGTCTACTTTTGTTCTGATCGGGGCGTGGCGCTTCGAGACGCAACCGGCCAGCCCTACAAATGGGTGGGCCTGGTTACCGACATCACCGAGCGCATGAAGGCCCAGGAAGCCGTTTCGCAATTGGCTGCGATCGTCCAAGGGTCCGACGATGCCATCGTTGGTATCAGCCTTTCGGGATGCATCACAAGTTGGAACAATGGAGCGGAGAAGCTGCTGGGCTACTCTGCTTCCCAGGCACTGGGAAGGCCGGTGGCAAGTCTATTGCCGGCAAGAGACGTTCTGAACTTGATCGAGTGCGTCAGTCGCGGCGAAGTCCACCGCCTCACGGAGACTGCCTTGGTTCGAAGCGACGGGGCCGCCATATCCGTCTCCCTCAGCGTCTCGCCAATTCGGAAACCTGGCGGTCAGATTACCGGAGTGGCCTTGATCGCGCGCGATATCCGGGAACGAAAGCACGCCGAACAGCAACTGGCGCATCTGGCATGGCACGATTCCTTGACTGGGCTTCCGAATCGCTTGCTCCTGGCCGATCGGCTGGAGGATGCCATCACTCGCGCGCGCGAGTCCGCGCTGATGACCGGCGTGATCTATATCGACCTGGATGGATTCAAATACGTCAATGACACGTTGGGTCACGACGCCGGGGACGCGCTGCTGAAACAAGTCGCCGAGCGCTTGAACACGCGCGTGCGCCCGGCAGACACGTTGGCCCGCATGGGTGGCGACGAATTCATGCTGATTGTGCCCGCCATGAGCGCACCTGATACTGCATGGTCCGTGGCGGAAAGACTGGCCGAGGTCCTGAAGGACCCGTTCCAGGTGGCCGATCACCAGCTCTATATCACCGCCAGCATGGGCATCAGCGTGTATCCACTGGACGGCGCCGATGTAAGCACTCTTCGCCGGGCCGCCGACTCTGCCATGTACGAGGCCAAACATGGCGGCAAGGATCGCATCCGGTTCTACGAGGCGGAGATGAGTAGTCCCTTTATCGAACGCTTGGAACTGGAATCGGATCTGCGGGCAGCGCTCGATCGCGGCGAACTAACGCTCAATTTTCAGCCGATATTGCGAGTCCCCGATCAGCGCCCGGCCGCCTATGAAGCTCTGGTTCGTTGGTTCCACCCCTCGCGGGGATTCGTTCCACCCAGCCGCTTCATACCAGTCGCCGAGGAAACCGGGCTGATCGTTCGATTGGGAGAATGGGTATTGGAAGCAGCCTGCCGCGAATGCCGGGCCTGGCAGGATCGGGGACTGGAGTCGGTTCGTGTGGCCGTGAATGTGTCCGCGCTGGAGTTCGCCCAGCCAAATTTCGTGGAAAATGTCCTGGCCGTCCTGGATCGGACCGGCATGCCGAGTGATTTGCTGGACCTGGAACTTACTGAGACCATGCTGATGCGCGATATCGAGGATTCCATTCGGAAAATGTCGCGCCTCAGAGCCCGAGGGATCCGGATTTCGGTGGACGATTTCGGCACCGGATATTCATCGATCGGTTATCTGCATCGGCTGCCCATCGATACCCTGAAGATCGACCGCTGCTTTGTGTCCGAGATCGGCGTAAATAGTTCAGCCGTTCCGCTGATCAGCGGGATGATCTCGCTGGCACACAGCATCGGAAAGCGAGTGGTGGTAGAGGGCGTCGAGACTCCCGAGCAATTGGCTATCCTACAAAAGATCGGATGTGACGAAGTGCAGGGGATGTTGTTGGGCCGTCCTGAATCGCTCCCCTCCAGCCTGGAAGTGCAACTGGCGGCACTTTCCAGGGGCATGCTGGAAACGTCCAACGAACCCTGCCCGATGCCAGCCTGATCCGCGTTCATCCGCAGCCTAAATTCTACCCCGCGATTCCCAGGTATTTATATCCGAACCTAGTTAGCCGCCCGCGGTCCAATGCATTACGTCCATCCAGCACAATGCGCGATCGCATACGGCCGGCTAGCGCTTCCCAATCCAGCTCCAGATATTGCTGCCACTCGGTGACCAATACCAGAGCGTCCGCGTCATCCGCCACTTCCTCAGCCGACTCCGAGGCCAACATGGCCAGGTCCGGGTACTCTTGCCGGAAACGCTCCAGCGCTACCGGATCGTGCACTTTTACCTTGCAGCCCCGCTCCACCAGCTTACGCGCGATGTCGATGGCCGGAGCTTCGCGAAGATCATCTGTATTTGGTTTGAACGCGAGGCCAAGTAGCCCGATGGTCCGGCCCTTCAGAATCTTCAATTCGCCAAGCAACTTGTCCACTACGCGCTCGCGCTGGCGGCGGTTAATCTCGCGGGCAGCTTCTACAATCGGCATCGTCAAATTATATTCGGCCGCCGTAGACACTAACGCCGATGTGTCCTTGCCGAAACACGAGCCACCCCATCCAATGCCGGATTGCAGGAATCGCATTCCGATTCGCGCGTCCAGGCCGATGCCTTTGGCAACCTGCTGGATGTCCGCTCCCACCTTCTCGGACAATTGGCCAATTTCGTTGATGTAGCTGATCTTCAGCGCCAGAAAGGCGTTGGCTGCATACTTGATCAATTCGGCGGACGCCAGATCGGCTGAAATGAGCGGCACTGCGCCCATCCCTTCCGGGCGAGGAAGATACGGCGGCGGCGCGAAGGTCTGATCGAGAATCGGGCGATACAGCGAGTACAGCGCTTCAAGGCAGCGCGGGTCATCGGAACCGATCACCACCCGATCCGGATACAAGCTGTCGTGCAGCCCCGTGCCTTCGCGTAAGAATTCGGGATTAGAGGCCACCGAGAAGTGTCCATTGGCTTTCTTGCCATGGTGCTTTTCGTACGATTCACGAACGATCGAGTCTACCCAATTGCCGCTGCCGATGGGTACAGTCGACTTGTTCACCACCACGGTAAAATCGCCCGCGTAGTGCTGGCCAATGCCTTGAGCGGCCGCTGATACGTGCCGTAAATCCGGGCTCCCATTCGGGGATGGAGGTGTTCCTACGGCGATGAAAATCACATCCGCATTCGGAACAGCGGAGGCGTAATCGCTGCAGAATCGAAGATTCGGAGCAGCTTCGGCCAGCAGTTCCGTCAAGTACGGTTCATAAATGGGCGTTTTGCCGGCCCGTAACAGCGCGATCTTCTTCTCATCCGAGTCGATGCAGGTCACTTTGTGTCCCAAAAACGCAAGACAGGTTCCTGTCGTCAACCCAACGTAACCAGTGCCAATAATAGATACATTCATGCGTTAGTTGTGTCCCTCCACTAAGCTAACAGAGAGAACGCGATCACACAAAAGGCAAATGGTACCTATTTCGAGTGACCTAAGTACCGGAGCTTTTCGCCTAGGGTGTTTGTGCTGTTCTGGGGCCAGCCAATGCGGAGATTCATCCCCTGTTATTGCCGGAAAACCCAGATCTCGGAAGACAAAACGCCGGTCCCGCCCGCGCCCAAAGAATGGAACAAGGCGGCGATCATCGACCCGTGAAAAAATCGCAGGCACCGACTCCGTTGAAGACGCCTGTCCAAAATTGTTGATCCTGAGGACCGCCCGTGGCGCACGCAGTATCGTAGGACAAGCCTCCGGCTTGTCCAATTGACAAGCCGGAGGCTTGTCCTACGCGGACGCTTTCGCCTGCCCACCGATTTTTCACACAGCGTCTTCATTCCCTTTGGTGAGCCAGCAGGCCCATGGGAACTCCCTCACGGTCGCGGTTCGGTAACTCTCTTTCCGAACCGCGAGCGTTTTATTTTCTTACCAGGAACACCGCGACTTCGGCTCTCAGGTTGGGGCGCAGCTTCACCGTTCGGGCGCCTTCGAGAAAGATACGCCGCTCCACGGTCCACCTTTCGGCCAGTGCCATGGCTTCGAAATCGTGGACCGTCAAAAAGTGAATGTTGGGCGAATTGTACCAATCGTAGGGAAACAGTTTTGTCTTGGGAGCGCGGCCGGTCCACAGATGCGCCAGCCGTACCCGCCAGTGGCCGAAGTTCGGAAATGCGACAATCGCCCGGCGTCCGACGCGCAGCATGTCCTGCAACACCTTGAGCGGGGCGCGCGTTTCCTGTAGAGTCTGGCTCAAGATTACGTAATCGAAGGCCTGGTCCGGCAGGTCTCGCAGCGCTTCTTCGAGATCGCTGTGAAATACCGAGACCCCGCGCGCGATGGCCTGTTGCGCCTTGGGCCCCGAGATCTCGACGCCTCGCGCATCCACGTGTTTGTTGGCGGCCAGCCACGCCAGCAACTCGCCCTCGCCGCAACCGAGATCAAGGACCCGGGTGTTGGGCTCGATCAGTTCGCCAATAATGGCGTAGTCGCTGCGGCCCAGCAGCTCACGGACGAAGGTTTGCGCCACAGCTAGCTTCCCACCGTGGCGCACGCACTCGTGCGTGCCGCGTCGGCACTCGTGTGAACGCCCGGATCCTCAGCCAAACCTGTGTTCGCAGGAGTGCGAACACGGCACGCATGAGTGCGTGCGCCACGGATCATCACGCGCGCTCCCGGAATGTGCTGGCCAGGAATCCGCGCACCAGCTCGGCTTGCTCAATTACGTTGACCAGAAATGCATCGTGTCCGTAGCTGGAAGGCAGCTCGCAATAAGCCACGTCGCAATTGCGGCCGCGCAGCGCTCGCACTACTTCAAGCGATTGGTAGCTGGGATACAGCCAGTCAGAAGTGAAGCTGATCACCAGGAATCGCGCCTTCACGTTTTCGAAAGCCGCGCTCAGCGAACGGCCGCTGCTGGTGAGATCGAAATAATCCATCGCCTTGGTGATGTAGAGGTACGAATTGGCATCGAACCGGTCCACGAACTGGCCGCCTCGATAGCGGAGATAGCTCTCTACCTCAAATTGGTTTTCATCGCGCAGGCGCCGCCCGAACTTCTCGCGCATGGATGCGTCGCTCATGTAAGTGATGTGTCCCACCATGCGTGCGACAGATAGGCCGCGCGCCGGCGGACGACGCCCGTAGTAATTGCCTTCGTTCCAATCCGGGTCAGCCATGATGGCCTGCCGCCCCACTTCATTGAAGGCGATCTGCTGCGGGCTGTGCCGCGCCGTTCCGGCGATTGGAATCGCGGACGCCACCGCATCCGGATAAGCCACTGCCCACTGCATCGCCTGCATGGCGCCCATGGAACCGCCTGAGACCGAGAGCAGCCGCTCGATGCCCAGATGGCCGATCAGCATTTTCTGCAGCCGCACCATGTCGGGAATCGTGACCGGCGGAAAAGACATTCCGTATGGGCAGCCCGTGGAGGGATTGATGGAGCCTGGACCCGACGTCCCGCGGCAACCGCCCAGAACGTTAGAACAAATCACGAAATATTTATCGGTGTCGAACCCCTTGCCCGGTCCGATCATGCTATCCCACCAGCCATCCTCGCCCGCGGCGTGCGCATCGCCCGAAAAAGCATGGAGAACCAGGATGGCGTTATTCCTGGCTGCGTTCAATTCGCCATAGGTCTCATAGGCGACATCCACCGGAGCGAGCGTCATTCCGCCGTCGAGCGAAATAGAATCGAACTTCGCAATGTGGGACTCAGTGATCATCAAATGCAGTGGCTGAGAAACTCTTTGGCAATTGTGGCGCACGCACTCGTGCGTGCCGCGTCGGCACTCATGCCGACGCCCGGTTCATCCAGAATATCAAGCCCTGCGGCGAGCCGCGCTGCTACCGGAAGTCTTCCTGGAAGCGGTCCAATGCCTCGACGCCTGGGCAAAGCTTCTCGTACGGGACCTTTGTAAGCGCAACGTCGACGGTTTCATTCATCTCATGCAAATCCGGCATGGTCTCGTCCACAAACAGCAAACCCGTCACCACCTCACCCTTGCCCTGATGTTCCTCGAGATAGGTTTGGACTTTGGAGCGATCCGTGGGGTCGTAGTTTTCCGGAACCCCTTTGAACCGCAGCACGCTTCCATCGTGCATGGTTACGCTGACAGCTCCGTTCTGGCCGATGTGGGCCAGGATCTCGCTCGCCGGCGCGACGAAATCGGTCTCAGTGGCCTTCAGCTCGTGCTGGCGCGTGTATAAATAGCTTTTTGTGGATCCTTCATGGTCGTTGAAGGTGACGCACGGCGAAATCACGTCCACCAGCGCGAAGCCGCGATGGGCGACGGCTGCCTTCAGGATGGGAACCAATTGTTCCTTGTCGCCAGAGAAACTGCGCGCGATGAATGTAGCGCCGATGCTCAAGCCCAGCATCACCGGATCAATGGGGGCCATGCGATTGGCTTCACCCTTTTTACTCTTCGAGCCGACATCGGCGGATGCCGAAAACTGACCCTTGGTGAGCCCGTACACGCCGTTGTTCTCGATGATGTAAACCATCCGCAGGTTGCGCCGGATAGCGTGGCACATGTGACCGAGTCCGATGGAGAGCGAATCGCCATCGCCCGAAACGCCGATATAGGTCAGCTCGCGATTCGCGGCGTTGGCGCCGGTGGCGATGGGTGGCATGCGCCCATGGGCCGAGTTGAATCCATGCGCGCCGTTGACGAAATAGGCGGGCGTCTTGGACGAACAGCCGATGCCGCTGAGCTTGGCGATCATGTGCGGCTGGGTGGAAAGCTCCCAGAAAGCGCGCACGATGGCTGCGGTGATAGAATCATGCCCGCAGCCGGCACAGAGCGTGGACATCGCCCCTTCGTAGTCGCGAATAGTCAGTCCCAGTTCGTTGCGCTGCAAGCTGGGATGCGTGGCGATAGGTTTTGCGATGGATGGCATGCTTAATCCTCGATTTGCATTTCTGGCTGGCCTGAGCCGGTGGTCAACAGTTCCGCGGCGGGTGGTTCCGGAATGCCGAGTGAACTCAGTATTCCGTCGATAACGCGTTTGGCGCTAAGCGGGAACCCGCCGTAAACCAGAATAGACCGCAGTTTTTCCTTGGGCACGCTGGTCTCGATGATGAGCAGGGAACGAAGCTGCGCGTCTCTGTTTTGCTCCACGACGAAGCAGAAATCGTGTTCTTCCAAAAACGCTTCCACGCTCGAATCGAACGGAAAACCGCGCACCCGCATGAAGTCGGCCACTACTCCACGTTCGGCGAGGAGAGCTAGTGCCTCGCGCACAGCCAGATCGCAGCCGCCCATAGTCAATACGCCGAACTGAGCGTCGGTCTGCCGCAGGATGATCGGCTCCGGCACGAACTTAGCCGCTGCTTTGTGTTTCAGCAGCAGGCGATCCATCACTTCCCGGTATTCGTCCGGCGTCTCGGTATAGTTGCCGAATTTGTTGTGGCCGGAACCGCGCGTGAAGAACGATCCTTTCGGATCCACGCCCGGAAGCGTTCGCGCCGGCACGTGGTTTTCGTCTTCGTTGAAGTAGCGTTGGAATTTCGCGATTTTCTCGAGCTGCTCCGGACCCCACACCGCGCCGCGGTCCGGCTGGTATGCCGGATCCCACTTGAAACGCGGCACCACCCAGTCGTTCATTCCGATATCGAGATCGGTCAGCATGAATACCGGAGTTTGGAAACGTTCGGCCAAGTCGAAAGCTTTCGGACCGAACTCAAAACATTCTCCCGGATTGGCAGGAAATAGCAGGATATGCCGTGTGTCGCCGTGCGACGCATAGGCGCATTCCATGACATCGGCCTGCTGCGTGCGAGTCGGCATTCCGGTAGAGGGGCCCACGCGTTGCACGTCGATAATCACCGCCGGGATCTCAGCGTAGTATGCCAGGCCCAGCAATTCGTTCATCAGCGAGATGCCCGGGCCGGCCGTGGAAGTAAACGCCCGCGCGCCATTCCACGCCGCGCCGATGACCATTCCGATGGCGGCCAGCTCGTCCTCAGCCTGGATGATGATGTAGTTGTTTTTTCCGGTTTCCGGGTCTCGGCGATATTTTTCACAGAGTCCCTTGAAGCCGTCCAACACGGAAGTAGAAGGTGTAATCGGATACCACGCGGCAACAGTGGCGCCGGCATACAGGCAACCGAGCGCGGTGGCCATGTTCCCCTCAATCAGAATTTTATCGGCGTTGCCGTCCATCGTTTCCAGATGAAACGCCAGCGGACACGTGAAATGGTCCTTGGCGTAATCGTAGCCCAACCGCAAAGCCCGGTGATTGGACTCCTTCAGCTTCTTCTTTGCCGCGTACTTCTGATCCAGCAGCGCAGTGACGATATCCATATCGACGTTGAGCACAGCCACGAGCGATCCCGCATACGCGATGTTTTTCATCAGGATTCGCTCGCGCGGGTCCCGGAAATTTTCATTGCACAGTTGAGCGAAGGGAACTCCCAGGAAGTTGACATCGTTCCGGACCAGCGCCGGATCGAGCGGCCAACTGGAGTCATAGAGCACGTAGCCGCCCTCGCGCACTTCGCGAATGTCTTTCGCGTAAGTCTGCGAGTTCATCGCCACCATCAAATCGTAATCCAGCGATCGAGCAGTCCAGCCTTGGTGGTTGACCCGGATCTCGTACCAGGTGGGCAACCCCTGGATGTTAGAAGGGAACAGATTCTTTCCCGAGACCGGGATGCCCATGCGAAAGATGGCCTGCATCAGCAAGCCGTTGGCGCTGGCTGATCCGGTTCCATTCACGTTGGCTAGTTTGATTGCGAAATCGTTTACGCAAGTACGCATGACTCGATGTTTACTGGCCTCCCAGCATAGGGAATAAGAAGTTCAAACTTTTGCATATCCCAGGCCGCCGTGGGACAACGCTCGGCGCAGAGGCCGCAGTGTACGCAAAGGTCTTCATCCTTGGCCATGATGCGTGCGGTCTGCGGCAACGGAGCCGAGACATAGAGATCCTGGGTGAGATTGATGGCTGGAGCCGAAAGCCGCTTACGGAGATCATCTTCTTCTCCGTCGCGCGCGATGGTCAAACACTGCACCGGACAGACATCGATGCAGGCGTCGCACTCGATGCAGCGCGCGGCCGTGAAGTCGGTCTCAATGTCGCAATTGAGACAGCGCTGCACTTCCCGCGCAGTCTGTTCAGCGGAAAAACCCAGCTCCACTTCGATATTCATCCGCTTGAAACGCTCTACCAGGTCGACGTGCCGCATCTTCTGCCGCGCCGCCGGATTGTAATCGTTGTGATAACTCCATTCACTTAACCCCATCTTCTGGCTGATGAGATTGGTGCCTTGCGGCAGGCGCTCCGTCACGGGAACGCCCTGGCAGTAATTGTGAATCGATATGGCGGCCTGGTGGCCGTGCTCGGCGGCCCAGATAATGTTCTTTGGTCCCCAGGCCGCGTCGCCGCCGAAGAAAATGCCCTCGCGCGTGCACTGCATGGTCTTCTCATCCACCGTGGGCATGTCCCATTTGTCGAACTCGATTCCAATGTCGCGCTCGATCCAGGGAAACGAATTTTCCTGGCCGATGGCGAGGATGACATCGTCCGCCGGCAGAAAGATTGTGTCGATGGTAGTGGATTTCTTGGCGCCCTTGTCCCACTCCAGGCGCTCGAAATCCATGCCGATCAGCTTTCCGTTTTCAATGACGAACCGTAGCGGTGCATGGTTCACCAGGATCTCGACGTTTTCCTCTTCGGCGTCCTCCAGCTCCCAGGGCGAGGCTTTGAAGAACCCGCGCGGCCGTCGCGCCATCACTTTGATGTCCTTGCCACCCAACCGGCAGGACGAACGGCAGCAGTCCATTGAGGTGTTGCCGACGCCGATGATCAGCACTTTTTCGCCGACCGAATCGGTGTGGCCGAACGCGATGGACTCCAGCCAATCGATGCCGATATGAATGCGATTCGTATCGTGACGGCCCGGTAGTTCCAACTCTTTGCCGCGCGGAGCGCCGGTGCCGACGAAAATCGCATCGAAATTCTCGGCCAGCAGCGCCTTCATGCTCTCGATAGGCGTGTTGTAGCGGATGTCGACGCCCATGTTGAGAATCTGGTTGATCTCGTCCATCAGGACCGCTTCGGGCAGCCGGAACGCCGGGATGTTGGTGCGCATCAGCCCACCTGGCTTGTCGTATTTCTCGAACATCACCACTTCGTAGCCCAGCGGCATCAGATCGTTCGCCACGGTGAGCGAAGCCGGTCCCGCGCCGATCAAGGCCACGCGCTTGCCATTTTTCTTGCTCGGGATTTTCGGCAGACGGTCGGAGATGTCATCGCGTAGATCCGCCGCGACGCGTTTCAGCCGGCAAATAGCTACCGGTTTACCATCCAGACGCCCACGGCGGCAGGCGGGCTCGCAAGGACGATCGCAAGTCCGCCCCAGAATCGCCGGAAACACGTTCGATTCCCGGTTGAGCATGTAGGCGTCGGTGTAACGGCCTTGCGCAATCAACCGGATATACTCCGGAACATTGGTGTGGGCCGGGCAGGCCCATTGGCAATCAACAACCTTATGGTAATAATTCGGATTATGAACGTCCGTGGGCTTCACACGTACATCCTCTCGATCTGTGCTGGCGATCGACGGGCCAAGCTATGGGATGAGACCAATCTGATTTGATTGTACTCCCTAGGCGGCGGCGCTCGCATCCGATCGGCTTAAGTTTGGGCCTACGAACGGCCAAGTCAGCAACGGTGACGATACGTCAACTTGGATTGGCATGCTAGCGTATCCTAGGAGACTTGGAGGGGAGACTTGGAGGAGATCAGAATGATAAGGATAATCCCAACGGCGCTCCTGCTGAGCCTGGTAGTACACGCGCAAAAAACTGACACTCTCTATCCCAGCATGGCCCCGCTTGACCAATACTTGATTGCGGACTGTAATGCCGAAATAGCCCTGGCGAGAAGTGCAGCCCCAACGAGCATCGCGGATAACGCGGAGGTAATGGTCCTGGAGCGGCAAGGGTACAAAACCGCAGTTAAGGGCACGAACGGTTTCGTGTGTATGGTGGAACGCTCGTGGACGGCAGGGTTCGGGGATCCCGCGTTTTGGAATCCCAAGATCCGAGGGCCGCTCTGCTTCAATCCACCGGCCGTGCGAACATACCTCCCCATCACCATCGCGAGAACCCGGCTGGCCCTGGCGGGGAAATCGGAAACCCAGATGCTCGATGCGATCAACTCCGCTCTCGACAAGAAGGAGCTGCCTGCGCTCGAAGCCGGGGCGATGTGCTACATGATGTCGAAGCAAGGCTATCTGGGCGATCAGGCAGGGGACTGGCATCCGCATTTGATGTTCTGGGCCGAACGAACGGAACCCAAATCTTGGGGCGCCGGGATGCCGGGCTCTCCCATGATCGGCGGCGAGGAGATTCCGGGCCGGTTAACTATATTCATGATCCCTGTCGGCAAGTGGTCAGACGGCACACCGGATTCCCATGATGAAAAGTGACAATCGATCCGCCTTGCAGACGAATGATGCATACGACGCGACCTGGAAGAGTACGTGGAAGCTTGCCGCGTCCGAATGACAGCATCACCGAATACAACCAGGACGCAGTATTGGACGCAGTGCCGAAAGAGAGGATATAGCACAACCAAGATCCGAACCAGCGTTATCTGGTCCAGTCCCGGTACGCCTTCTTGTGGCGGACCGGCACTGTCTTTTCGTCGATGAGCTGCATCATAAGCTTTAACTTTAGTCGGCAGCGTTGCGAGTTGTTAACCCGAACGGTCAGGCTATTCTGTTTTTCGAGAAGGGAAAACAGCGTGTCAACCTCCTTAGGCGAGAATCTCTGAACCATGGCACAGTAGTATCGGTCAGCTGCGCGCGAAGTACCGTACAGATTGCCAACGGAGCACGTGGCAACTGTACCAACGAACGCTTCCTTGGCCGTATCAGGAACGGCGATTTTGTCTGTTAGTTCGTGTAGTCTTTCAGCGAACGGGGGCTCATTGTGAAAGTTGTCCCAAGCCTGATGCACACTCATTAGGCGCGTGCACGCCCCTACAACCATGTTGTGGCGCTCCATCTCGGTAAGAAGGCCGTGGAGTCCGAGTTTGGCAAAGAACTCCTGTGACGCAACGTGCCTATCGCGCTTTCCTTCGGCGTTATATAAAGTGGACCCCATTGTCAAGACCATTTTTGGCCGTCAATAAGCTAAGGTCCGGCGGGGTCT
>PMOK01000259.1 GCA_003162425.1 Bryobacterales bacterium
TGGACTGAACCCCAAAAGTGAGACAGGAAGTTAAGGACCAAATACATTGAATGGAGAGAGGAAATGGATTTGGCCCGAACGGTTTACAGTCGCGACCTGAAGATCGCGGTAATGCGCGCTATGGAGGCCGGCGCTGGTACCGGTGAGACTGCGCGCAAATATCAACTGAGTCCGAAATTGCTAGATCGCTGGCGTGCGGAGTGGCGCGCCAAGGGAGAGCTAGCATTTCCTGGCATTGGGCGGCGAGGCGTTGGTCATCCGGCGGTGGAAGAGGCTCGCCAGATCGCCGAGCTGGAGCGCAAGATCGGTCAGCTGACGATGGAGAATGATTTTTTAAAAAAGGCCTTGCGGCATTTCAGGGCGCATCACCCGCCGGCCGTCGTCAGTGGCGCGGATGCCTGTTCGAAGAAATCCATCAAGCCGCGTCGAAAGGCCCAGCCGTGAACGCGCTATGTCAGATGACTGGCCTGAGCCGGGCCGGTTTCTACCGCTGGCGCCTACCGCGGCTGGCCACGCCGATTGAGATGGAAGTGCGCGACCAGATGCAAAAGACAGCGCTGGAATGGCCGGCCTACGGCTACCGAAGGATCACGCACGAACTGCAGAAGCAAGGCTTCGATATCAATCACAAACGCGTACTGCGGATGATGCGGGAGGACAACTTGCTGTGTGTGCGGCGGCGTGCCTTCGTGGTCACGACCGACTCTCAGCACAACCTTCCGGTTTACCAGAACCTGGCGCGCCAGATGCAGCCCACGGCGATCAATCAGCTGTGGGTCGCCGATATCACTTACATTCGGCTGCGTACCGAATTTGTGTACCTAGCCGTGGTACTGGACGCGTACTCGCGACGCGTGATCGGCTGGGCACTGGGCCGCACCCTGGAGGCCGAGCTGGCAGTTAGCGCGTTGCGCATGGCGATCGAGGAACGAAAGCCGTTACCCGGTTTGGTGCATCACTCCGATCGCGGCGTGCAGTATGCTTCACACGAATACACAGAACTGCTGAAGCAACACCATGTCACCATCAGCATGAGCCGCAAGGGTAACCCGTACGACAACGCCGCTTGCGAGTCATTTATAAAAACGTTGAAACAAGAGGAGGTTTACCGCAACGAATACCTCGATTTTGACGACGCCTACTCCAGCATTGGCGAATTCCTGGAGCGTGTCTATAATCAGAAACGGCTGCACTCGGCCCTCGGATATCTTTCGCCCGCCGAGTTTGAGAATGGTGCTTCACAGTGAGCCAGGACCATTATCGGACGTCACAGCACGGGGGCTCTGCCCCTGCGACCCCGGGATTTAACGCAGTTGCGCCAGAATGGCTGCCTGGCTGCGGGGCGGCAAAAGCAGCCGCCCCGGCCATTCCGGCCGCTGAGTCGACGCTCGGGTCGCATCCCTGCGTTGCCCTATCCTCCGCTCAGGTTCTTCCAGAGTGGATTACAATAACCTCGTCGTGCAACGCTTTTGCAGCCAACGGCGATTACCCCCTTAACTTTGTGTCTCACTCCAGGGGTTCACTTCAGGCGGCAGGAGGCGGGCGGCAGGATGCAGGCGGCAGAAGGCAGGAGGCAGAAGGCAGAAGGCAGAAGGCAGAAAGCAGAAGGCAGAAGGCAGAAAGCAGAAGGCAGAAAGCAGGCGGCAGGAGGCAGAAAGCGGCTTGCTAGTTCGTCTGAGTGGACTGCGAGGCTTGTTGGCGGATGGCTTGGGCAATCAGGTCGCGCACACGGCCGAAAGCCGTGCGGACTGCGTCGAGTCCGTGCGGAGTACCGTGGAGGTCGGCATAGAGGCAGCCTGCGGTTTTGCGCTCGATCACGATGGGGAGCAGCACGAATCCGCCGGGTTCCAGAGCGGTCACCAGGGCGGACTCATCATAGCGGGCGTCGCGCGCACGGTCGACATAGATGTCCTCCTTGCGTTGCAAGGCTGCCCGAATAGGGCCATCGGCTCCGTCCATGGGGAACTGGAAGCGATTCAAAAGGTCATCCACCAGCTCTGCGCTTGCCAGGCGTCCACGAATGAAAGTCAAACTCTCGTTCATCAGGCCGAATACTACGCGGTCGAAACCGGCGGTCCGCACCGCATCGAGGAGCATCGAGATAAACGGAGTCAGTTCCAAATTTCCTTGACTCAAAGTTCCGGTTGCGCGCTGAATGGCTCGATCCAGAGTGGTGAGGCCCGCGGCGTCGAAGATCGGCATCGACTGCAGGATGTGGCGGGCACGCTCGGCTTGTTTGGAAAGACGCAGCGTTTCGGTGGGGATCTGAAGAGCGGAGAAGGTCTCGCGCGTTTCGATCACCGCGGAATCGACGATGCGGCACAAATCGCGAACGGAAACGAGAGCGGGCTGCGCTGAAGTGTCGAGCACCGTCTCAAGATGCACCGTGTCCAGCCCCGCGCCCTTGCGGTACAGAGCGCAGGACAGGTTGTGGCTGTAGTTGATAATGGACGCCAGGCAGCGGTCGAGCGGTGAACCTTGCGGCGCTCGCGCCGGCCCCATGGCTGCCTGCACTTGCGCCGGCATGTTCCACCCCGCGGCCACGCGAATTCCCACATCATCCCAGGAGAAATCGAGAACGCGGACGCACGCCGCGCGTTCAGGAATCTTTTCTTCTTCCATGGTCAAGATGACGCGCGAATATTCGTTGGGATAATGGCAGGCGACGAGCACCTCTCCCATATTGCGGAACAAGCCGCAAATGTAGGCCTCCTCCGGGCGCGGGTAGCCGATTGCGGAAGCCACATCCCGGCTTTGGACAGCGGTGAGCAGGGATAGCAGCACCATCTCGCGCAAGCCGGGCGAGCGGTTTGCGAAATGCTCGATAAAACGGACGGCGCTGACCATGTTCCGGACCTGCAGCCAGCCGAGCAGGATGACGGCGTGCGCAATGCTCAGAATGGGACGCCCGGAATGGTTGTACATCGCCGAGTTCGCAAGCCGCAAAACCTGGGTTGCCAGACCGAGATCCTGGAGGATGATTCGAACCAGATCCTTGGAATTGCCCCCGTCGAGATCGAGCGTGCGGACCATGATCTCATTGGCGTGGTCGCAAAACGGCGGTACACCCTCGCCATGGAAGATCCGGCGGACGCAGAGTTCGAGCTTATCTTCCTTGTTGAGGCGTCCAGTGGCGTCGAGTTGGAGAGCTTGGTCGATGCGAAACCTCCCGTATTCCTTTTCGACCGGAAGGGCGAGGACTTGAGGGCAGGCGGCAGGAGGCAGGAGGCAGGAGGCAGCGATCCGGATAGACTGCGTTGCTTGCTGCACCCTTCCACCGTTGCCCTTAGTCTTCTGCTTTCTGCTGCCGCCTGCCTCCTGCGGCCTGCCTCCTCTTCCTATTGACATTCTATAGGGGTTGGTGGTAATTTTCATATAGAGACTCTATATGTCACTTGCTTCCCGGGCTTCTAGTTTGCTGCGCAATCTGTTTCGCAAGGATCGTGTGGAGCGGGATCTGGATCTCGAGGTCCGCGGTTATGTAGAGATGTTGGAGGCGGACAAGGTCACCACAGGCATGCGACGCGACGAAGCGCACCGGGCGGCCATGTTGGAGCTGGGTGGCGTGGAGCAGGTGAAGGAACAGGTTCGAGAAGTGCGGATCGGCAATCTGCTTGAAAACCTGTGGCAGGACCTGCGCTACAGTTGCCGGACTCTCGCGCGGAATCCCGGATTCACTGCTGTCGCCGTGATTTCGCTCGCGCTCGGGATCGGCGGCAACTCCGCGATGTTCAGCATCGTCAATGGCGTTCTTTTGCAGCCTCTGCCCTACCCTGCGCCGGACCGTCTGGTCCGCGTGACCGGCTATTATCCCAAAGGCGCGCTCGAGGTGCTGCAGCAGGACAGCCGCACCATGGACGTTGCCGGCTACGATCCCGGCAACGAGTTCAACCTTACCGGGCAAGGCGAAGCGGTCCGGTTGGTTGGGAGCACGGTATCGGCAAATTTCTTCTCGATACTCGGCGCCCAAGCCGGGATTGGCCGCACGTTTCAGCCTGGCGAAGATGTTCCTGGCCCGGACCGGCTGGTGATTCTGAGCCACGCGCTGTGGCGGAAGAAGTTCGGGGGCGATCCAGCGGTCATCGGACGAATGATTACGATTGATGGCGTGGGCCGGGAAGTTGTGGGAGTGATGCGGGCGAGTTTTGGCTTTCCATCGTTCGAAGAACAGCTCTGGATTCCACTTCACATGGATTCGAGAGATTCGGAGGACTTCTGGGGGAAGGGCTTCATGCCCGCGATGGCGAGGCTGCGCCCGGGCGCAAACATTTCTCAAGCCCAAAACGAACTGCGTCCCCTCATCGCGCGGGCCATCACCCGGTTTTCATATCCGATGGCGCGCACTTGGAACGCGGACGCGGCCGTTCTCCCTTTGCAGGAGGACATGG
Organism: Bryobacterales bacterium; assembly: GCA_003162425.1. Classification (GTDB taxonomy): domain Bacteria; phylum Acidobacteriota; class Terriglobia; order Bryobacterales; family Bryobacteraceae; genus Palsa-89. The sequence goes on from PMOK01000259.1 coordinate 4,389, forward strand.
TACACGACGTCCGCCGCAAGCTACTTTTGCTGCTGTGCGCGGTGGGATTCGTGCTATTGATCGCCTGCGCGAACGTGGCTAGCTTGCTGCTATCGCGTTCGGTGGCGCGAGCCAAGGAAATAGCTCTCCGCGTCTCGCTGGGAGCATCCCGTGGACGAATCCTGAGGCAGCTTTTGACGGAGAGCGTGGTGCTGGCGCTAGTAGGTGGAGGATTGGGGCTGGCTCTTACTTTCTTATTTCTAACAGTGTTGAAATCCTCGCTGCCGGCTGAGACTCCACGATTGTCTGAAGCGGGCGTGGATTGGATGTCGCTGGGATTCGTGGCTCTGCTGGCCATTTTGAGCGGACTGATTTCGGGCCTGGTGCCGGCGCTGAGCGCATCTCGAGTGAATCTGGCGGGATCGATCAAAACCGGAGGACAGCGGTCGAGAGGTGCGGCGGGAGTTCGCTTGCGAAGCTATCTGGTGGCGGGCGAGGTGGCGCTGACAGTTGTATTGGTGGTTGGTGCGGGGCTGCTGATCAAGAGCCTGTGGCGCCTGACGCAAGTGAATCCGGGCTTTCAGCCTGAGCGTATTCTCACCGTTCGGATCTCGCCCAGCCAGTCCTTTTGCAAACAGCGTGCTGCGTGCGTGGCTCTTTATGACGAATTGCTGCGGCAGGTGCGCGGGATCAGCGGTGTATCCGAGGCTGCCGCGGTTAACGCGGTTCCTCTAAGCACCGATGTTCCGGCCGTCGTGGTGGATCTGGAAGGACATCCGAGGAAAGCGGCCGAGACTCTGGCGCCCACGCCTTGGGCGGGCGCGACCACACCCGACTACTTCCGGATGATGCGCATTCCACTGCTCGCGGGGCGCAGCTTCAGTGACGCCGACGGAATGAAAGCGCCGGGCGTTGTTTTGGTGAGTGCGTCGACAGCGCGCCGTTACTGGCCGAATGAGAATCCCGTCGGCAAGCACATTAAGACCGTTTGGGAACAGCAATGGCGAACCGTGGTCGGAGTGGTCGCGGACGTTCGGCAATATGATCTGGCCAACCACACTCCGGACTGGATCAAGGGAACCATTTACATGCCGTATCCTCAGGCGGTGGATTTGACCGAGGAAATTCCGGCCACTATGAATCTGCTGTTCCGGACCACGGCGGACGCGGGACGCGTGGCGCAGGAGGTTCGGCTATTAGTGGCCAGCGTGAATCCAAATGTCCCGGTGGGCGAGGTGCGAACCATGGACGCGGTGGTGGAGAGATCCACTTTGCAATCGCGTTCCATCATGTGGCTTTTCACCGCTTTCGCAGTTTCGGCTTTGATTCTGGCGGCCATTGGTGTTTACGGCGTGGTTTCCTTTTCGGCGGCGCAGAGGACTTATGAAATCGGAGTACGGGTGGCTTTGGGCGCGACTCGAAGCAGCGTTTTCGGCATGGTTTTAGGGCAAGGCTTGCGACTGGTATTCATGGGACTCGCGGCTGGCGTTGTGGCGTCGTTGCTGCTGACCCGAATGTTGACGAGTCTCCTGTACGGCGTGGCTGCCACCGATCCCGTCACGTTTCTCGCGGTGGGTGTCCTGCTAATCGCCACTGCCGCGCTGGCCGGTTATCTTCCGGCGCGGAAAGCGTCCCGAATTGATCCACTGACGGCGTTGCGCGTGGATTAACCCGCCTTTACAAAATCAATATATCCACGCCGTGGATCCGTACTCACCAGCTTCACGCGCAACTGGTCGCCCACATCCACACCCTGTTGGCCCCGGGCGAGAATCCCTTCCGCCGGCGGATCCAACACGCGCACGAAAGTGCCTTTCGGTGTAACGCCGGTCACCACAGCCGCGAACGTTTGTCCGATCTTCGGCTCGAGCGCCACCGCCGCAATGCGCTTGTTCATTACCCGTTCCACTTTTCGCGCCGCATCTTCTTTTAGAGTGCAGTTCTTTGCAATCGAATCCAGTTGTTCGGCCGAATAAGGCGCTGCCGCGCGCGTTAGAACCGCCTTGATCAACCGCTGCGTCACTGTATCGGCGAAGCGGCGGTTCGGCGCGGTGGAATGAGTGTAGTCATGCGCCGCCAGCGCGAAATGTCCCTGTTGTTCCTCGCCGGGCCGCGACAAAACATACTCGCCCGGCCCCATTAGCTTCACTATGGCGAGTGAAAGATCGGCATAGTGGACCGCATCAGCGGTTTTTCTCTTCTGCAAAAATGCATTCAAGGCCCCGGAATCCGGCTCCGTGGGTAGCTTTTCGCCGTAGCGCGCGGCTAGCTCAACAATGCGCGGCCAACGCTCCGGTGTTTTTACCACGCGACGGATGGAGCACGCACCCGCGTCAGTGAGCGTCTTGGCCATAACACCGTTAGCGGCCACCATGAAATTTTCAATCAGCTCGGTGGCTCGATTCTTCTTGCTGACGGTGATCCCCTCGACTTTTCCATCGGAAATCACCGGTTCCGCTTCCTCGCGATCCAGGTCGAGCGCTCCAAGCCTGCGCCGTTCGCTCAGCAACCTCTGCGCTGCTTCATCCTGCAGCTTGAGCTGCTCCTGCAACGCGGCCGAGCGCGCGACCTTTGCCGGCGCGGCCGAGCTTCCCTCCAGCCATGCGCCCACCGCGTTATAGGTCAACTGCGCCTGATTGCGCACCAGTGCGCGATAAATGCTGTTCGACAAAACAGAACCGTCGCCGCCCACCACCATATCGATCACTATCGCCAACCTGTCAGCACCCTCATTGAGCGAAGTAATATCGGTTGATAGTTGCTCGGGCAGCATCGGAAAAGTTCTTATGCCGGTATATACCGACGTAGTTTCTCCGGCCGCATGCTGATCGATCGGCGAACCGATGGTTACAACAGAATCGACGTCGGCGATCGCGATCATGATTCGGATTCCGCCGCTCACACGCTCGGCGGCCTCCGCTTGATCCAAATCGCGCGATGTATCGTTATCAATGGAAGACCATTCGATGGCGCGCAGATCGCGTACATCGCCTCCCGCCGGCAAGCCCGCCCCTGGCCTCAGCGCCTTCAGTTGCTGTTGGACCTCAGGAGGAAAATCAGGATGAAACCCTTCGTCGATCATCTCCTGGTGGGCCGAGGCAGCCAGATCAAATCCATTGGCGAGCATGCACAGAAAGCCTACCATGTGGAAGGCGCCCGGCGCGTTCACTGCAGCGAGCGTGGGCGGCCGTCAGCTCAGCGCGATCTCCACTAGTGGGCTGTCCGCGCACGAACTTTAGCGTCGAAATCTCATGCGTTCGCATGAGTGTATCTCATGGGCTTGCAGCCCATCCAATGGAATGAAAACCTTCGACCAGCGAGTGGCGCGGACCCCCTGGTCCGCGCGGGTCCCCCTGGTCCGCGCGGGTCCCCCTGGACCCGCTACCTCAAGCATCGACAAATAACAGCAGGCCGACGTGGGCGTCGGGCGCGGACCAGGGGGTCCGCCCCACTTTGCATTCGTCCATCCGAGACAAGGTGTTTTCGACGGTGCGAACGCGGCAAACACGAGTGTTCGCGCCACGCGCGTAGCGCACGCATTCTTGCGTGCCGCGTCGCCTCTCCTGGCGACGCACGGCAGTAGTAAAGATTCAGATCGGACAGCCCACTACGGGCGTTTTCGCGGCACGGGCGCAATCGCATCCCCGGTATAATCGCGCGGCAATGTCTCCCAATTCGGGCGCGTGATGCCGTTGAGATCGTACACCACCTTGCCGTCGCGCAGCGTCAGCTCGCACGAAAGCTTGCGATTGCCGCGCAGCTTCGCTCCATAGGTGTCAATGAAACCGAAATCTCCGGTTTCGACCTTCAGCACCGCGACATCCGCCGGCGCACCCACCGAGAGATTCCCGAGCTCGTCGTGATGAATCTCGCGCGCCGGGTTCCAGGTGGACCGCGCCACTACATCGTCCATCGAAACGCCCATCACCAGAAACTTGCTCATCACGTTCAGCATGTCTTTCATGCCGCCGTTCATGCTGCCTGTATGGAGGTCCGTAGAGATGGAATCGGGCAGGAATCCTTCTTTGATGGCAGGCACTGCAATGCGCCACACGAAGCTTCCGCCACCATGTCCGACATCGAAGATGACGCCGCGCTTGCGAGCTTCCCACATCGCGGGATTCACGTGCCCGGTTTCGTCCTGTTCGTTTCTCANNNNGGGCGGTTGGTTCCAAAATCCACCATCACCGGAATATTGGCGATGGTTCCCGCTTCCACCGCCCGCTCTACTGGAGTCCATTCGGGGCCCGCGTAGTGCGCCGTTTTGATGCCTATGATCAATCCCTTGTAGCGCAGCGCCATCTCAGCCGAGGGTTTCGCTTCCATGTCCTCGAGAACATTTTCGTATTTCGGCCCGCGCATACCGGCGCCGACAATATTCAAGAATGCCAGCACCCGCGTCCTCGATCGATCGATTACGCGCTGCTTAAAATCCTCAAAGTTCCTCCAGCCCGCGCATCCGGCATCCGCCACCGTCGTAACGCCCGCGCGGAACGTGAATCCGTCCGGATATACGCTAAGGTCTCCCGCGTAGGATCCCGGCTCACCGGTGCCGGCGTAGACGTGGACATGGATATCCACGAGACCGGGCGTGACGTAAAGTCCCCGCACATTGACAACCTTCAACGCTTGCGCGGGATCGATATGCTCAGCCACGGCGGCGATCTTTCCATCGCGGATGGCAACATCCCGCACCGCACTGATCTTGTTCTTGGCGTCGATAACGTGACCACCCTGCAGAAGCAAATCGTATTGATTCTGGGCGAAGCAGCTAGCGGCCATAAAAAGAATGAGTGAACTCTTGGTCATGCGTCTCCTTAAGAGTACAGCCGGTCGTGGCTCGATTCCTTATCCCACTCCGGCGTCGGCTCAAAATATCCAGGTTCGAACAGGTGCTGCTTCATCACTTCATCGTTCAGCGTGACGCCCAATCCCGGCTTCTCGGGAACCTTGATGAAGCCACGATTCACAATCGGCTTCTCCACACCTTCCACCAGATCGCCCCACCATGGTACTTCGACGGAGTGGTTCTCCAGCACCAGGAAATTCTCGGTGGCTGCCGCGCAGTGGACGTTCGCCATGCAGGAAACCGGCGTCCCCGCAAAATGCATACACATGCCCACGCCATATTCCTGCGCCATGTCGCCGATTTTCTTGGTCTCGAGGATTCCACCGGAGGTCGCAAGGTCGGGATGAATCAAATCCACCGCGTGGTTTTTGCAAAGCTCGGCGAACGGCTCCTTCAGGTAAATATCCTCGCCCGTGAGCGTCGGAACATCGATGGCGTCGGTGATTTTCTTCCAGAGGTCGGTGTAATACCACGGAATCATGTCCTCCAGCCATGCCATGTTATATTTCTCCAGGCCCTTGCCCAGCTTGATGCAGGAATTCACGCCGATGTGCCCAAAGTGATCGGCCGAGAGCGGCACGTCCATGCCGATAATTTCCCGAACCGTAGCCACGTAGTCGGCCATGGCAGCCACACCGCGGTCCGTTAGCTCGATGCCAGTGAATGGATGCTGCACTTCGGTCACGTCACGGGTGGGATCCATGCCGAGCGGGTGCATCACCATGCCAGGTTGCGATTGGATGAGATCGATACCCAGGTCCATCTTGAGCCAGGTGAAACCTTGCTCCATCCGATTCTTCAATCGTTGGCCATAAATCTTGGGATCTTCCGATTCCACAGTGTCGGCGTAGATGCGGATGCGGTCGCGAAATTTTCCGCCCAACATCTGGTAGACCGGGACGTTGTAAGCCTTGCCCGCCAGGTCCCACAGCGCCATTTCGATTCCGCAGACACCACCGCCCTGCCGTGCGTGAAACCCGAACTGCTTGATCTTGCGAAAAATCTTGTCGACGTTGCAGGGATTCTCGCCCAGGATCCGGCTCTTGAGCATGAGCGCATATGTCTTCGAAGCGCCATCGCGAACTTCGCCCAACCCATAGATACCCTGGTTGGTATCGATGCGTAGAACCGGGCAGGTCATCGGCGCACGCGCCACCGTGGCTATCCGCAGATCCGTGATCTTTAGATCGCTTGGACGCGATGCCGTATTGGTGTGCTGCATCAGGGCGTCCAGCGTTTCGTCAGCCCAGAACGCCGCCGCAGCCACGGCAAGGCCCGATCGCAGAAATCCCCGGCGCGTATTCGACAGTTTCATGTGCCTCCTGCTCGATTCATGATATTCTCTTCCGTGAGAAAGTTATGCGATCGAAAGTCATTTGGATCATCGCGCTTCTGGCAGCGGGAGCCGCCCAGGCGCAAATCTTCACGCTCAACCGCGACCAGATCATCGAGTATACCGCTAAGAATCCCTTCGAGCGATTCGCCGATGGCCGCCCCAAGGTGCCTGACGCGCTGCTTGAGAAATTCAAGGCCATGAGCGTAGAAGAAGTCTGGACCATCCTGGATCGTGTTGGCTACAAAAACCAGTACGAAGGACACTGGCAGATCCTACATCCTGAGAAGAAATTGGTCGGCCGCGCGGTAACGGCGCAGTTCATGCCGTTTCGGCCGGACGTAAACGAAGTGTTGGAATCAAGGGCCAAGGCGCGGGGCGGGAGCAACACTAATCAGTATGTGATCGACATGCTCGGTCCCGGCGATGTAATCGTAGTCGACCTCTTTGGCAAGGAAGAAGGCGGCACATTCGTCGGCGACAACCTAGCCACTTATATCTATCAAGCCACCAAGACCGGCATGGTGATCGACGGCAGCGTGCGCGATCTGGAGGGCATCTTTCCCATTGAGATGGCCGCATATTTCCGCGCGGTTCATCCCACGCCCATCGAAAACGTCATGCTCACGGGCATCAATGTTCCGATACGGATCGGCGGCGCAACCGTGATGCCAGGCGACGTGGTTTTTGGAGATCGCGAAGGAGTCTACTTCGTGCCGCCGCATCTGGTGGAGCAGATCGTGAAGAACGCCGACGAACTTCACATTCACGACGAATGGACTCAGATGATGATGAAGACGGGCAAATACAAATCAAGCGAGATCTATCCATCGCCTAAGGATCCTGCGCTGAAGAAGCAGTATGAAGAGTACAAAAAGAAGCGGATGGGCGAGGCGCAGCAGTAAAATTCAATGACAGGCTTTTTCCATAGTCCGAACCAGAGAGCGGAATGCGGCGGGGAGCGGCGTTATGAAACTGCCCACGCGGTCCTGTTGAACGCCGATCCAGATTTCGCTGGCGTTCTGTCCGCGATATCTATATTCGGCTGAAGGAATGGATATCTCGCGTTCGGCGGTATAAGGCAAGAGTAGGAAAGACCCCATTGGAGTGAGAACTGCTCAGCATTGAAGGCAATGGATGGCGGCAAATTGCTGGGTAGTCTGTTGGACGTCTCCCACCATCTGGCCCCAAAAGCGATGCACGCCGTATTTTGAACCAAAAGCCATCGATCGGATCCGCCCGCCCAGAAACGCTAATGTGCAAGAGCTATCACACTCGCCGGGATTTGAAGTCAACGGACTGAGGCCCGGCGTCCCGATGTTCGTGCTCCATCCGGCGCGGCGAATTTCCCGACCGAGCGCCAGGCCCGCCATGAGATTGCCTCCCGGAGAATTGAACATCAAAGTGAGATGGACTGGGCCATTGCGATTAAGGTAATCCGTAAACGCAGCCGGCGTATCGGGCGTGATTTCACCTTCCGCCAAAACTTGGAAGAAGCCCGTGGACTTGAAAGCCATCGCCTGGCCGGCGACCGCCGGTGCAGCGGAGGCAAACATTGTCATGGCAGACACTATCCACGCTCGTACGGATATGCACATAGGCTTTCGAATATATTAGCGCCTCGTAAAGGAAAGTACAATGAATACAATGCTAATCCCGTCAAATACCCCTGAGGCGGAGAGTATGTTCGAATTGTTAGTTGGCTGCTACGTCCGAATCCGCTCCAGCGCCTGCCCTACCGCGCGATGCGCTTCTAAGATAGATGTCCGGTGATCCATGATCCCGGCCAGATCGGAATTGGCAAAACTAATCCGATCGAAAGGCGTATTGCGCAGGACCTCCCCAGGCCCGGGCTTCCCATCTTTCCCAAAGAAAAACCCAGGCTGGGCGCTCAGATAAGCGTGCCCCCAACGATTTAGAATGATGCCGGCGATATCGCGCCGGGCGTCGAACCCCAAGCTGCCAAACATAATGGTGAACTGTTCCCTGATTCGCTTCTCATAGCCACGGAAGGGCGTGCTTATCAGCTCCGCGCGCCCACTGCTTACCTGCTCGCCGATGGACAGCTCCGGATTCGAAAAGAGAATCTTGAGTGTTAGCACCACCGGAGAATCGGGCGATAGCGTGGGTGACACAGCTCCGAATGTGGCCAACTTGCGAACCGCAGTATAATTGCCGATGCCCTCGAACCACTGGCATTCGCTGATTCCCAGCTTGTATAGAAAGCGCCAGTTTCTAACGGCCACATTCGCCATCAAACAAGGCGCGCGATAGAACTGCGCATACGCGTCGCGATGTGGTGCGGGCAGATCTTTCACAATATGCTTCGCGGTCCAGCTTCCACCGGCCACGATGACGCTGCGCGCCCGCACGCTCGCGAGGTTCCCATCGCGGGCATACACCACCTTCACAGAGCCGGCTTCATGCTGAACGGAAACCACAGTGGTACGCAAGCGGATGCGCGACGTTCCCGGACGATCCAAAGCCGTAAAATCCACTGGCGTCCGTGCCACTGATTCGAGCGTGGCCAGACCCGGAAGCGCATCCGGGATGAGCGATTTCACAATGTGACGCGCTACTCCGGCGTTCCCGCCGGGAAACATCTGCACGCCTTTTTCGTGATCCCATGGCAGCAGCACATCGGCCGCATAATCCGCGTAGGCAGACAGCGCATCAGCCCCCAATCCCGAGCCTCCGCCACTGACTGGAGATAGGAAAGTACGAACGGTCTGGCGGCTCAGCCCGAATTTCTCCATCAGGTGTTGCTCGAATGTCATGCTGTCCAGCCGCCGCGAGATTTCATCGCCGTGCTGCTTCGGTGGCTGAAAATCCGCGGCGCCGGACTGCATCTTCAGCAATTCCCGCCGCGCTTGCGCGGCAATCGGAGCGCCCTCCAGACCCTTCCCCCACGGATCCGTCAGCCACATCCCGGCTGATTTACCAAAACGCGGTCCGAAAAAGAATGCGGAGTTGCGCCCGCCTTCCGGATACGGCGTCTTGGCGACCGGTAGCGCAGGATCTTTCCCCGTCCATGTTTGATAGGGAAATGCATCAGGACCAATTCCAATGGATTGGTAGAAGTCCGCTAGAAACGTACCGGCGAACGACGGGAAATACATCGCGGAACCTTGATGCGCGATGACGCGTTGGCCGTCCACCAGAAACTCGTTGCCCTTCGCCTCGCCACCGAAGATAGGATGATTCTCCAGCACCAGGCAGGTTCTGTTTCGACCGCCCTGGCGCGCGAAAAACAGCGCCGCCGCCAACCCGCTGATCCCACCGCCCACCACCACGCAGTCGTACTGCTCGCCCGTGTCCGGAACGTCGGCGGGCAGCGGATCAAAGACATGATCGCGGATCTTGTGCGCCTCCGTCATTACCTCGAAAGTATTTCCGTTCGAATTGCTGTATTCGCCCACGCCGCCGTAGCCGTTCCAATCCGCCTGCGCCAGTAGCTCCATGGGACATGCTCCCGAGAGCAATAATCCACCGGATGCCACGAGTGTCGAGTTCAAATAATCACGGCGAGTTATGCCGGCATCCATTCCAAGCTTGTCGTCAGCAGCCATACGCGTGAACAGCATACCATTAGCAATAGCTGTGCCCGCATTGATCCTTCTAGATTTGCTGCTGGCCACGCGAATAAACGGATACAGTGACATCGCCGATAAAATCCGCGTACGAGGTGGACGGTGAATCGGTAACGACATATAATGGTTTCTTGAAACGCCGCTGGAATATATCACTTTGGGCCGGATTCGCGATTGTGGTCCTGTCCCTTATCAGCTACATTCCGGTGTTTGCTCTCCTCCCCATAACACGCGATGTTCCGTGGGTGAACTATCTGCTCTTCGTGCTGGGCGGAGTGTTGCTAGCCATCGGGCTGAAGCGCGCCTATCGCGAACCGGATCGATACCGCGGCAAGATCAGCGGTCCGATTCTCAGCGTGCTGAGCCTACTGATCGCGGGATTCTTTGTTCTTGGAATTCTTGTTCTCACCAAGCAATTGCCGGCGTCCTCCGGCGCGCCGCACGTTGGCCAGCCCGCCCCTCAATTTACTCTCGCGAACATCGACGGAAAGCAGATCGCTCTGGCCGATCTCCTGAAAGGCCACCAGGGCGTAATCTTGATTTTCTATCGAGGCTATTGGTGACCGTTTTGCAACTCCGAGTTGCGGGGTTTCGAGAAGCACCTCAACGAATTTCATCAGCATGGTATCGAAGTCGCGGCAATCAGCGTCGATTCGCCCCAGGAATCGAACCACCTCTGCCAGTCCCGCGGATACACATATCCGTTTCTTTCCGATCCGAATGCTGAAGTGATTCGCCGCTACGGAATCTTGCACCCCAAAGCGGGCGAGAATGGCCGCGATATCGCGCGGCCGGCCGAATTTTTCGTGGACTCCGCGGGAGTCATCCGCTGGGTGAACTTGACGGATGACTTGCGAATCCGCGCCCGCCCAGAGGCTGCTCTGGACGTGATCCTGAGGCAGATCGGTGGGTAGGCGGCATATAATGACTGCTTGCCAATCCGAACACTCCTGATCGCGAACCGGGGTGAGATTGCGGTTCGCATCGCGAACACTTGCCGAGCCATGGGCATCTCGCCCGTGGTCGTGTTTTCGGATACCGATTCCGACGCCCCGCACACCCGCGCGGGCGATCAAGCGGCCGCCATCGGGCCTTCGTATCTGAACATCGACCGAATCGTCGACGCCGCGCGGAGAACGAGCGCCGACGCCATTCATCCAGGCTACGGATTTCTAGCCGAGAACGCTGATTTCGCCGACGCCTGTGAACGTGCCGGCATGGTTTTCATCGGCCCGCCGCCAAATGTGATCCGCATGATGGGCCTGAAGACCGGAGGCCGGGAAATCGCTGCATCGGCCGGTGTTCCGGTGGTTCCAGCCTACGATCCGGCGAGCCGCGACATGCTGTTTCCAGTGCTGGTGAAGGCTTCGGCGGGCGGCGGCGGACGCGGGATGCGGATCGTATGGGAGTCTTCCGAACTCGCGGAGGCACTTGATTCCGCGCGGCGTGAAACCGAGCGCGCATTCGGCGACGGCTCGCTGCTGATCGAGCGCTATATCGAAGACGCCCGCCATGTCGAATTCCAGATCTTCGGCGATTCGCACGGCAACCTGATTCACTTGTTCGAGCGCGATTGCTCCGTGCAGCGCCGCCATCAAAAGGTCATCGAAGAAACTCCGTCTCCCGCACTCGATGACGATCTGCGCCGACGTATGGGTGAAGCGGCCGTGGCTATCGGCCGCGCCATGGGCTACACCAATGCTGGAACCGTCGAGTTTCTGCTAGCGCCGTCGGGCGAATTCTATTTCATCGAAGTGAATACGCGCATTCAAGTGGAACATCCGGTGACGGAACTGGTTACCGGGCTTGACCTGGTGCGTTTGCAGATCGACATTGCGGAAGGCAAGCAAGTTCCGAAGAATCCGCGCTCCATCGGTCATGCGATAGAAGCGCGGCTGAATGCCGAAGATCCCGCGAATAATTTCTTGCCATCTACGGGCACGATCCATCGCTGGCGGCCACCCGAGAATGTGCGCGTGGACACCGCTCTTCGGGACGGGGTCGAGATCGGCGTTCATTACGATCCGCTGCTCGCCAAGATCATCAGCTATGGAATGGATCGGGACACAGCGTTGCGGAAGTTAGTGTATGCTCTGCGGTCAACTTGCGTGCTCGGTGTAACAACCAATCGCCAATACCTGATCCAGATTCTGGAGAGCCGCGAGTTTCAGGAAGGCCGCGCTCACACGTCATTCTTGCCGGCCCCACGCGTTGAAGATGACGATGTTGCCATAGCCGCCGCAGTCCTGTACCTCGACCGGACACGCAAGACGCCGTTCCCTAATTACCGGAACAATCCCTACCGCGATCCATGGATAAAGCTGCGCGTTCGCAACGAAGAAACAACCGTCTCCTGGAAGCATCTCGCCGATAACCTCTACGAAGTCCGTTGTGGCGCACGCACTCATGCGTGCCGCGTTCACACTCGTGTGAACGCCTCCCCGGGACAAATCACCCTCGAAACCAACGGGATAATCCAAACCTACGAGATCGCGCAGTCCGCCGATCAGATCTTCGTGCATTCCCCGAGAGCCGACACCACCATTCAACGCCTCCCGCGTCACCCTCGCCCAGCCAGCGCGAGCCAGCACGAGACCGCAAATTCACCCATGCCCGGACAGGTTCTGCGCATACTGGTCCACGAAGGACAAAAGGTGAAGACCGGCGATTCGCTGGTGGTGCTGGAAGCGATGAAAATGGAACAGACAATCCGAACTACAATCAACGGTAGAGTCCAATCCGTCCTGGTGAAGACTGGGCAGGTTGTGGCGCCGGGCCAAATGCTGGTCGAAATCGGCGCGGAGGAGAATGAGCCATGAGCCAAGTTGCCACTGCCACCGAAACAAAACAGGAATTTCCGTACTTCACCGAAGAACACGAAATGATTCGGCAGACGGTGAAACGATTCTGCCGCGAAGAAATCGCGCCTTACGCCGAAGAATGGGACCACGCCGGCATCTTCCCGAAAGAGCTTTTCAAGAAAGCCGCGAACCTCGGGCTGTTCGGTATTCGGATCGACCCCGAATGGGGCGGGCTTGGCTTGGACTGGTGGGCCACCGCAGCGTTCCTGGAATCGATGGCGTATGCCGATAGTGGCAGCATCGCGATGGCCTTGATGGTGCAGTCCGAAATCACCCTGCCCGTGCTCGACGAGCTCGGCACACGCGATCAGAAGGAAGAATTCCTGCGCCCGGCCGTAGCGGGTGACACGATCGCGGCGCTGGGCGTCAGCGAACCCGGCGGCGGATCGGACGTGGCCGCGCTCAAGACCCGCGCCCGCATCGACGGCGATGAATTGGTAATTTCCGGGCAAAAGCTTTGGATCACCAATGGCACCCGCGCTGACTTCATCATTCTGGCGGTGCGGACCGGCGCCGAAGGGCACAAGGGCATTTCGCTGGTGTTGTTCCCAACCAAGACGAAAGGCTTTTCGGTTGGAAAGAAGTTGGAAAAAATCGGCAACATGGCGTCCGACACCGCGGAGTTGTTCTTCGACGAATGCCGCATTCCCGCGCGCAACGTGTTGGGCGAAATGAACAAGGGTTTTTACTACATCATGAACAACTTCCAGGGCGAGCGGCTGGCCGCTGCGCTGGGTGCCATGTCCAGCATGGAAAAATCGGTCCGCTACGCGCTGGATTATGGCGCTGAGCGAACAGCATTCGGCCAGCCCATCCGGCATTATCAGGTGTGGCGGCATCGTTTCGCCGAGCATCTCACCAACATCGAAGCCGGCAAATGGCTCACCTATCGCGCGCTGGATCTGATGAATCGCGGTCAGAAGTGCGTGCGCGAAGTCACCATGGCCAAGCTGTTCACTTCCGAGCTCTCGCAAAAAGTCACTTACGACTGCATGCAGATGTTCGGCGGTTTCGGCTACACCACCGAATATCCAATCGGCCGGGCCTGGCGCGACGTTCGGCTAAACACGATCGGCGCGGGAACGTCCGAAATCATGAAAGAGATCATCGCGAAAGAAGAAAAGATATGATGACGTGGCGCACGCACTCCTGCGTGCCGCGTTCACACTCATGTGAACGCTGTGAACAATGATCCGCATCGCCAACGGTCAGGGCTTTTGGGGTGATTCGCTGGAAGCGCCGCTGGAGCAGATGCGCCGCGGCCCGCTCGACTATCTCACTCTCGATTATCTGGCCGAAGTCACGATGTCGATCCTGCAGAAGCAGCGGTCGCGCGATCCGCGCGCCGGTTACGCACGAGACTTCGTCGAGATGATCGGGCGCGGAGCCGTGGACATCGCGTCGAGCGGGATCAAGATTGTTGCGAACGCAGGCGGCGTGAACCCCGAGGGCTGCCGCGACGCTGTAGCGAAGGCACTGAACCGTAAAGGAACCAGGATCGGCGTGGTGGCCGGAGACAATATCCTCCGCCGCCTGGAAGATCTGATTGCCCGTGGCGTGGAACTGAAAAGCATGGACACGGGCGAACCGCTCGCGTCCATCCTTCCGCGTGTGCAGAGCGCGAATGTCTACTTCGGCGGAGAACCGATCGCGCGCGCTTTGGCCCAAGGCGCGCAAATCGTCATCACGGGGCGTACTACCGACACTGGATTGGTGCTCGGCCCCATGCTGTACGAATTCGGATGGAAGGCAGACGAGTGGGACAAGCTCGCCGCAGGCACCATCGCCGGCCACACGGTGGAATGCGGCGCGCAATGCACCGGCGGCAACTGTCAAGTGGACTGGCAGAACATTCCGAAAATGGCGGACATCGGTTATCCCATCGTTGAAGCCGAGGCGGATGGAACATTTGTAATCACCAAGCATCCGGGCACTGGCGGCCGCGTCACGGTGGCGTCCATCAAGGAGCAATTACTGTATGAAATGGGCGATCCGCGCGAATACATCACNNGGCATTCGCGGCAAGCCGTCCACGGCGATGTATAAGGTCTCCATCAGCTATTCAGCCGGATTCAAGGCGATTGGGACTCTGATGTATTCCTGGCCCGATGCTTACGCGAAGGCTCAAGCCGCGGATGCGATTCTGCGTGAAAGATTAGACCGGCTCGGCCTTCGCTTCGAAGCCATTCGAACAGAATTCGGTGGAGTCAACGCGTGCCATGGACCGCTGGCGGGCGAGCCATCGCCGGACATCGCGGAGGTGATTCTGCGCGTCGGCGTGCGGTCCGCGGATAGAGCCTCGGTGGAGCGATTCACCAAGGAAATCGCGCCGCTCGCATTGAACGGTCCGCCCACCGTGACTGGACTCGGCAGCGGCCGGCCGAAAGTGGAAGAGATCGTGGCGTACTGGCCGGCGCTGATCCCCAAGACCGAAGCGTGGCCGGAGATTTCGGTTGAGGAGACCTGATGGCTCGAGTGAAGCTGGTTCGAATTGCGCACGCGCGTTCGGGAGATAAGGGCGACACGTCCAACGTCGGCCTGATCGCATTGAAGCCCGAATACTATCCGTTGCTGGCCGAGAAAGTCACGGCCGAGCGTGTGAAGGAACACTTCGCCGGCATCTGCCTGGGCAAGGTGCAACGTTTTGAGCTACCGAATCTTGGCGCACTCAACTTCCTGCTGCACGAAAGCCTGGATGGCGGCGGCACGCTCTCGCTCAAGGCCGATGCGCAGGGAAAAACATACAGCGCAGCGCTGCTGCGAATGGAGATTGACGTTCCCAACGACCTCTTATAAATGACGAGCTCTTATAGAAAGATCCTGTACTCCGTTGAGCAGGGCGTTGCGCGCATCACGCTGAATCGCCCTGAAAAGCGGAATGCGCTGGACGCGGAGCTGATCTCGGAGGTTCGGGATGCAATGCGCTCCTCCGCGACCGACGAAAACGTCCGCGTCGTATTGCTCACCGGAGCGGGCACGGATTTCTGTTCGGGAGCCGACCTGAGCGGCCTGGAACGCACTTTCAACGCGGGCGTGCTGGATCACATGGCGGATGCGCGGAATATGGCTGAGTTGTTCGTCGAGATGCGCCATCATCCCCGGCCGATCGTCGCCGCCGTGCGTGGACGCGCACTAGCAGGCGGATGCGGATTGGCAACCGCCTGCGATCTGATTGTGGCCGCTGAATCCGCAAAGTTCGGCTATCCGGAAGTGAACATCGGCTTCGTGCCCGCCATGGTGATGGCGATTCTGCGCCGGTCGCTGAGCGAAAAGCGTGCGTTCGAGATGATCACCACCGGCGAGATCATTTCCGCGCAGACGGCCTCGGATTACGGCATGATCAATTCCATCTTCGCCGATGAGACTTTCGAGCTGGACGTGGACGCGTTTGTTTCGAAACTCGCGTCGAAGTCGGCGTCGGCTATCACGCTCTCGAAGCGCCTGCTGTATCACATGGACGCCATGGGGTTCGAAGCGGCCATCGAAGCAGGCGTGGAAACGAATGCAATCGCGCGCATGACGGACGATATGAAGCGGGGCGTGGAGAGATTCCTACGGAACCCCGCGCGTAAGCAAGGGGACTAATGCCGCGACACACCCCACGCCATGGTCCCCTCCACCGCTCGATTGTAGGCTGCCGATAACGAAATTCCCAACACCGTGCGCGTGTCGCGCGGATCGATGATTCCGTCATCCCACAAACGCGCCGTGGCGAAATAACAATCGGACTCGCGCTGGATTTGGCTCTCCAAGGCGGCGCGTGAAGCGGCCAGCTTTTCTTCGTCCACCGGCAGTCCCGCTTTGATCAGCGATTCACGCTTGATGATGTCCATCACGCCGGAGAGCTGCTGCGGACCCATCACAGCGATTCGATGATTGGGCCACGTAAACAAAAAGCGCGGCTCATAGGCGCGGCCGCACATGGCGTAATTCCCCGCCCCGTACGATCCGCCGATCATGATGTTGATGGCCGGCACCGTGGAGTTCGATACCGCGTTGATGAGCTTCGCGCCGTTGCGGATGATGCCCTGCTCTTCATACGTCTTTCCGACCATGAAACCAGTGATGTTTTGCAGAAACACCAGCGGGATGTCCTGCTGATTGCACAGCTCGATGAACTGCGCGCCCTTGGCGGACGACTCCGACATCAGCACCCCGTTATTGGCCAGAATGCCTACGGGAAAACCGTGGATTCGCGCGAATCCGATAACTAGCGTCGGGCCGTATTCAGCCTTGAATTCCGAGAAGCGCGATCCATCCGCGATGCGTGCGATCACTTCACGGACATCGAAGGGCACCCGCACGTCGGCGGACGCCACGCCCAGCAGCTCGTCCGCATCGTAAAGAGGCTCATCGAAATCCGCTTGTTGAGGCGTGGGCGGCTTTTTCAGATTGAAATTGGCCACGATCTCGCGCGCAATGCGGATGCCGTCCAGTTCGTCTTCAGCCAGATAGTCGGAGAGTCCTGAAATACGCGAATGCATTTCGGCGCCGCCCAGTTCCTCCTCGGTGGAGACTTCGCCCGTCGCCATCTTCACCAGCGGCGGACCGGCCAGAAAAACCTGCGCCTGCTTCTTGACCATAACCACGTAGTCCGACATACCCGGCAGATAAGCACCGCCCGCGGTGGAACTGCCAAAAACAACCGAGATGCTCGGGATTCGCAGTTTGGACCGGCGCGTGATCTCACGGAATCCGCGCCCACCCGGAACAAAAATCTTGCTTTGCACGGGCAGGTCGGCGCCCGCGGATTCCACCAGCATGATCGACGTAAGGCAATTCTCGCGCGCGATGTCGGCCAGCCGCGCGTTCTTCCAAAGACCGGCCTCGCCGGTGGATCCGCCTTTAGCCGTAGCCTCGTTGGCGATGATCATGCACTCGCGCCCGGAGACCAGGCCGATGCCGCCAATCACACGCGCGCCTGGGATCTCATCTTCGAAGCCTATCCCGGCTAGCGGCGCTATTTCGAGGAAGTAAGAGCCTTCATCGAGCAGCATTTCCACGCGCTCTCTCGGGAGCAGCTTGCCGCGCTCGATGTGCCGCTGCACATATTTTTCACCGCCGCCAACTGTGGAGCGCTTCAGTTCCGCGCGGAGACGATCCACCAGCGCCGACATCGCGTCGTAATTCGCGCGGTAGGAATCGGATTGTGGGTCGATGGCGGTGCGGAGAGGTTCCAAGCTGACCATTGTAACTGGTGGCTGGTGACTGGTGGCTGGTGAAGGCGGCAATCGGACTAATCCACTGGATTAGTCGCAAACACCGACAGCTCCGGCGTGAACCCTCGGTCGTCCATCTCGAGAATTGCCTTCACGGCGTGCGCGATCTCTTCGGAACGAAGCTTGGTCTCGTTGACCTTTTGCGCGAAACCGGCCACTGTGGCAAAGTTGGTCAAAACCTCGCTCGGATTCACCAGCATCACCCGGACATTGTATTTCCGCAGTTCCGCGCGCCAGCACTCGGTCATGCCGCGCAGGGCGAACTTGCTGGCATAATAAGCCGTGCCGTTGGCCCCGCCTCGCAAGCCGGCAGTGGAGGAAATGTTGATGATGTTGCCGCGATTCCGCGTGATGAAGATCCTGGCGGCGCCGCGTGCCATCAACATCGCTCCCGTGACGTTGGTCGCGAAAACGGCGTCGAAGCTGGCGCGGTCGAAATCGACCAGATTCTTGAACACTCCGAACCCGGCATTGTTCACCAGGATGTCCAGGTCGCCGAACTTTTCGAGGACTTCCCGGTAACTCCGCTCAACATCTTGCTCGTTGGACACATCGGCATGAATCGGAAACACGCCCAGTGATCGCGCGGCTTCCGCCAAACGTCCCTGGTCGCGACCCGTGATTGCCACACGCGCTCCAGCCGCGCTGAGCGTCTCTGCAATAGAGCGGCCGATTCCAGCGCTGCCACCCGTGATCAATGCAACTGCGTTTTTGAGATCCACAGGTAGCAGTATAGCGGACAGGCGGCGGGCAGAAGGCAGGAGGCAGAAGGCAGAACCCAGATGTAGCGCTGCTTTCTGCTTTCTGCTTTCTGCTTTCTGCTTTCTGCTTTCTGCTTTCTGCTTTCTACACGAATTCCAGCCCAGCCTGAAACGTGCCGTCCGGTTTTTCTTCGCACCAGTTCACCTGTACCCGGCGTGGCACATTGGCTCGCTTGGGATCAAGGTTGGTGCGAACAACAATAGTAGATCCGGCTTCTAGCGGAGCCCGCAGTGAAATGCCCAGACCAATTTCAGAACTGTCCAGTAGATCCGCGGTGATATGGCGAGGGTTTCCCAAATGGTCCTTAGTCTCCACGCGCACCACACGCCGATCGCCGGCGTGGCGGTTCACTTTCCGGCGTTGCTGGCTTGGAGTGACTGGCATCGTTCCCTGTCGCCTTGTCCATCGACTGGTTCGGAGGTAGACTTTAGCTGGATGATAACCCGATGGGGAGGTTTCCGTGATAAAGAAAAAGACCACTAAAAAGGCTAGTCCTCCCGCGAAAAAGACCACACAATCCCCAATTTCCTCCCTCGAACCACAACCTGCCTTACCGGCCCTGATAGCTGAAGAACCTGACGAAGCCGACGACGGCATTTTTCCTATTGTGGGAATCGGGGCCTCGGCCGGAGGCCTGGAAGCATTTACGGAGATGCTCCAAGCTTTGCCATCCAACACCGGCATGGCATTCGTTTTCATCCAGCATCTTGATCCCAAACACGTCAGCCTTCTGACGGAGCTGTTACAGCGCCAGACCACGATGAACGTTCTCGAAGCAACCAACGGTCTGAAAGTAGAACCGAATCACATGTACGTGATTCCTCGAAACACCCATATGAGTCTGGTAGGCGGGGTTCTTACGCTTACTCCGCGCGGTACCGCTCCTCTCCCACACATGCCCATCGATCCCTTCCTCCGCTCATTGGCGGAGGAACAAAGGAGCCGGGCCATTGGCGTTATCCTGTCCGGAAATGCTTCCGATGGCGCGCTGGGTATGATGGCGATCAAAGCCGCCGGAGGCATCACTTTCGCCCAGAGCCCCGAGACTTCGAAGCACGATGGCATGCCCCGCAGCGCCATTGCAGCCGGCTGCGTTGATTTCGTTCTTGCGCCACGGGAGATCGGCATGGAGCTGGGACGGCTGGGACGGCACCCCTACATTGCTCCCCACCACCCACTTCACACCGAAGGCGAGACGGTCGCTATGCAAGAAGGCATGAATCGAATTCTGGCTCTATTGTGGAAAGCGACGGGGGTGGATTTCGCCCAATACAAACCCAACACCATCCGCCGCCGCATCCTTCGCCGCATGGCGTTGCGGCGCATGGACAATCTGAACGTATATGCAACCAAGCTACGCTCGGATTCCGAGGAGCTCCATGCTCTTTATGAAGATATTCTGATCAATGTCACTGAATTCTTTCGTGAGCCTGAAGCATTTGACGCCCTGAAGAAGACGGTGTTCCCAAACATTGCGGCTAACCGGCCGGAAGATGCTCCTATTCGCATTTGGGTTCCCGGCTGTTCCAGTGGCGAAGAAGTATATTCCATCGCAATTTCGCTACTGGAGTTCCTGGAAGAGAAAGGGCATGAAATCAGCATTCAAATCTTCGGCACCGATATCAGCGAAATCGCGCTAGAGAAGGCGCGCAGCGGCGTCTATTCGCCTAGCATCGTCCAGGACGTTTCCGCGGATCGTCTGCGGCATTTCTTTACGAAAGTGGATTCCTACTTTCAGATCAGCAAGCGCGTGCGCGAAATGTGTGTTTTTGCCAAGCAGAACATG
This sequence comes from Bryobacterales bacterium, assembly GCA_003162425.1. Lineage (GTDB taxonomy): Bacteria > Acidobacteriota > Terriglobia > Bryobacterales > Bryobacteraceae > Palsa-89. The sequence continues at coordinate 24,768 of PMOK01000259.1, forward strand.
GTAAAGGATCCGCCCTTCTCGAAGCTCGACCTCATCAGTTGCCGCAACGTGCTCATCTACTTGGGGCCGGCGCTCCATAAACGCCTTATTCCCGTCTTCCACTACGGCCTGAAGCCGCATGGTTTCCTGATGCTGGGGTCATCGGAGAGCGTTGGCGGATTCAACGATTTGTTCGAACTGGCTGACAAGAAGGCCAATATATATTCAAAGCTTGAAATTGCCGGACGCAAGGCTTTGCAGTTCCCCGTAGACGATAGAGAGGCGGAGAAATCCGAGCCAGGCAAGCCGGGCGCCGCATGGACGGACGTGGAAGTGCAGCGCGAAGCCGATCGTATCGTGCTCGGGAAATATGCGCCGGCCGGAGTGGTCATCGATGATGAATTGAACATTTTGCAGTTTCGCGGCCGGGTCGGCGCCTACCTGCAGCCATATCCTGGCATGGCCAGTCTCAATCTCCTCAAGCTGACGGGCGAGGGACTTTCCTCCGAGCTTCGTAACGCGGTACAGAAAGCCCGGCGGGAAGACGCTCCTGTTCGGCGCGAGGCCCTGCGCGTTCGTGGAGACTCGGGCTTGATCGATCTGAACTTCGAGGTGATCCCTTTCAAAGGAACCACCGGCCGCGCCCGCAGATACCTGATCCTGTTTGAAGAAACCCGCGGCGATCGGCCGGCGCCGCTTGTGCGGACATCCAAGAAGCGCCCCAGCATGTCTACGCTGGAGCGGGAAAACGTCCACCTTCGAGAGGAATCCGCGGCGACCAAACGCTACTTGCAGACCATCATGGAGGAACATGAAACGGCCAACGAAGAGCTGCGTTCGGCCAATGAGGAGATTCAGTCCAGCAACGAGGAACTGCAAAGCACCAACGAAGAGCTGGAGACCGCCAAGGAGGAATTACAGTCCACCAACGAGGAATTGAACACCGTCAATGAGGAGCTGCAGACTCGAAACATTCAGATCGCTCAGGCCGGAAACGATCTTCAGAACCTGCTCAGTAGTGTGAATATACCGATTGTGATGTTGAGCAACGACCTTCGCATCCGGAGATTCACGCCGGTTTCGCAAAGCGCTCTGAATTTGATTCCCTCCGATGTGGGCCGCCCTATCACTGATATCAACCTGAATCTGGAAATCCCCAAGCTGGATCGTTTGCTGGCCGAAGTGATTGAGACGCTCACACCCAAGGTCCTGGAAGTGAAGGATCTTAGCGGGCACTCCCATTCGCTGCGCATACGTCCCTATCGAACCGAAGACAACCGGATCGAGGGGGTGGTGATGGTCCTGTTGGATCAGGATCTGCTGCGCCTCACCACAGAGGCTTTGGATCCAGCCGCTGCCGGCACCCATGCACCCGATGCGCGGAGCAAGGCCCTGCACGCCTTCAGCGCTGGATTGCTGGTGGCCCAAGAGCGAGAACGCCATCACCTATCGCGCGAGCTGCATGATGACTTGACACAGCGGCTGGCCCTGCTGGAGCTAAATCTGGATACGCTGCAGCGCAAGCATCCGACGCCCAATCAACTGGCCGAGAATCTACAATCGTTTCGCGAGCAGGTCACGGCGCTTTCCGAGGATTTGAGGCGCATTGCGTATCGGCTGCACCCCTCCGTCCTCGATGATCTGGGACTGGTGGTTGCGGCAGAAACTTACGTGCGGTATTTAAGCGAGCGGGAAAACATCCAGGTAACCTTTGAGCACAGCAATGTTCCCGCCATTGTGGATGCGGATGCAGCGCTGTGCCTGTATCGCGTTTTGCAGGAAAGCCTGCATAATATTTCGAAGCATTCCGGCGCTCACTCAGCGCAAGTCACACTGGCGGGAACGGGCGGCAACCTGCGGCTAACCGTTAAGGACGCCGGCTCCGGGTTCGATCCGAAGGCAATCAAGAGCAAAGGCGGCTTGGGCCTGCGCAGCATGGAAGAGCGGGCGAATTTGCTGGGCGGAACATTTGAAATCCATTCCGATTCCAAAGGCACGGAGGTAGTGGTGGAGGTGCCGGATTCCCCGCATCCCGCCGGCGCGAGCGAAGCAACCGGCGCCTGACGGAATTGACGTAGCGCACGCACTCTTGCGAACACCATTGTGAAAGAACATCCACGCGTTCACACGAGTGTGAACGCGGCACGCATGAGTGCATGCGCCACACGATAGCCTCAACCACTCAGATTATTGGCAATTCTGTGTTCTAGAGCGTAGCGAGTTAGTTCGGCCGTGGAGTGCAGATCCAGCTTCTTCATGATCCAGCCCTTATGGAACTCCACAGTTTTCGGTGAGATTCGCAGGATGTCGGCGATCTCTTTGGCCGAGTGACCTTCCGCCACAAGCTGAAGCACCTCGCGCTGCCGGGTGGATAACAGCGGCCCTCGCTTTTCAGCAACCTTCAGGATGCCCTCCATCGCGCTCTTCGCGATGAGCGGGGTAACGTACAGGTTTCCGTTGAGGACCTCGTGAATGGCGGCCACCAGCTCGGAGGCCGCCGATCGCTTCAGCACATAGCCGGAAGCACCCGCGCGGAAGGCCTCCACTACATAAGGGGAATCGGAATGCACCGTTACGAAGATCAACTTTGACGCCGGGACTGCAATCTGCAACTGGCGCGCCGCTTCAATGCCGTTCAGCAATGGCATGGAAATGTCGAGCAGAATAACGTCAGGATTTTCCCTCTTAGCTACGGCCACCAGCGCTCGGCCGTCGCCTACCGCGCCAACGAGCTCGAATTCCTCTTCCAAGAGCTTCGAGAGTCCGGCGGCCACAAGCGAGTGATCGTCGGCCAGCAATATTCGCGCTCGTTTGGATTGTGTCATTATTACAGCGCTAACCGTTGCACCAAGAAGTCTACCAACTTGGCGCGCGCGTCGCTGACCCGGCCTTGCACGGAAGGTCCAAAGTGTTCATACTCCGAGCATGACACTCAAGAATGCAGCTGTGGTCGCGCTGGCAGGGATGCTCTTGCTGACGGTCCTCCTGGTTGTAGATTTGATCTTCAACATTTCGAATGTACTCGGTGGACTGGTTCCCGCAGTCACCTTATTCCGATCCCTCGTTTATGCGTTCGCAAGCGTTTGCGTCACCATATTCTTTTTCGTTTTCTATAAGGCGCAATCTTGAACCCCGCGTCCCCTTGCTTACGCGCGGGGCTACCATGCGGCTCGCCAATGTAATCGACAAACGTATGTTGGGAATTGTAGCCCCGCACGTCAGTAAGGGGACCATGATCTACGAATCGGCGCCGGCGTGGCGCTGCAGCATGGGCTTCAGGTTCAGATTGCGGATCAGGCGATGCAGATAGTTGGGGTGCAATCCGAGCAGCCGGGCGGCTTCCGTGTAGTTGCCGCCAGCTTGCTCCACGGCGGTCACGATAAGCTGCTTCTTCGATTCCCGCACTGCATCGTGGAACGCTTCCGCAGGCGCGCCGGACGGCGCTGCTTTGTCCAGAATTGCCTCCGGCAAATCCTCGGGCAGGATCAGGTCGGACGTACCCAGCACCACCGCGCGCTCAATCGCGTTCTCCAACTCCCTTACATTACCTGGCCACTCGTAGTTGAGCAGGCAGGCACGGGCGCGCGGGGAAATCCCCACCACCGTCCGGCCGGACCGCTTGCCATACTTGGAGGCGAAATAGCTGGCCAGCAGTGAAATATCTTCGCGCCGATCACGCAGGGCAGGCATGCGGAGTGAAACCACGTTCAGGCGATAGTAGAGGTCCTCGCGGAAGCGGCCTTTCTTCACCTCGTCCTCCAAATCGCGATTGGTTGCCGCGATCAGCCGCACATCCAGCTTGATGGTTCGCGTGCCACCCACGCGCTCGAACTCGCGCTCCTGCAAAACGCGCAGCAGTTTGGCTTGCAGCGATGCCGCCATCTCGCCAATCTCGTCCAGGAAAACAGTGCCCCCTTCGGCGACCTCCAGCTTTCCCTTCTTTTGCACGATGGCGCCCGTAAAAGCTCCCTTCTCGTGCCCAAACAGCTCGCTCTCGAGCAAGGTTTCAGCCAGCGCCGCGCAATTGATGGCCACGCAGGGCTTGTTGGCGCGGCCGCTGTTTTGGTGGATCGCGCGAGCTACCAGTTCCTTTCCGGTCCCGCTCTCACCGAAGATCAGGACCGTGGAATCGCTCGAGGCAACCCTACCGATGAATTGATAGACATCGCGCATGCGCGAGCTTTCCCCCACCATGTTGTGCTCGATGTTCATCTCCGCCTGCAAACGGCGATTCTCCTCCTCCAGCCACTCCATGCGGCGCGCGTTGTCCAGCGCTGCAGCCGCAATACTGCCGATGGCGGTCAGAAGCTGAAGATGATCCTCGTCGAAGCGGACCGCCGGGTCGCTGGCATCCAGATAGATAACACCCAGGACGCGATCGAAAACTTCCAGCGGCACTGCCAGTACGCTGCGAATATGCCGGTCCACCACGCTCGCGGTTTCAGAAAACGCCTCGGCTGCAGGGAGATCGTTGCATAGCAGGGCGATGCCTTCCTGAAGCACCTTGGAAACAATGGTCCGGCTGACTTGCACGGCCGGGTTGGCTCCCGTGCGCCGATCCCATCCGTACACTGAGCTGCATTCTTCCAGGCCCTGGTCGCAAAGCAGGATGGCCGCGCGGTCCGCCGGCGCCACTTCGAAAATGGATTCCAGCACCCGGCGCTCCAACGCCTCTAACCCGCGCACCGAATTGACGGCCTTGCTGATTCGGAGCAGCGCGTTCACGTCCCGAACCGTGCGCCCGGTGGGAGTGATTTTGTCCAGGTCCCGCAAATAGCGCGCGTCCTGCGTGCGTAGGATGATGGTGGACCCTCCGCCGGTGTCGTCTTTGTCGAACTCCACCGAAGGCGCGGTTCGACTCTCGGTCTCAGGTCTTACAAACAGAAACAGAGAATTCCCGATCTTGATTTCGTCGCCCGAAGCCAGGATCTTTTCCGTAACCGGTACGCCGTTCACGAAGGTGCTGTTGCGGCTGTTCAGATCCTGAATCTTGAATTCGTCCGCCTCGCGCCGGATGAGACAGTGGCGGCGCGAAACCGAGGCATCCAGAATGGGCACCACGTTGGACGGCTCCCGGCCAATAGAGACCTCGGGATCCGACAAAAGAAAGCTGCTTCCCTTGAGCGGCCCGGCCAGGGCTTCGAGTTCCGGATGAGTCTCGGACATCGTGCGCTGCATAAAAGTATATCCGATGTAAGCCATGTTAAGTAGCCGGTGAGTCCACGCTATCTAAGGTGTTAGCCCTACTATCCGATCAGATAGGGTGTGGCAGGCCGCCTTCAGGCCTGGACATCTTGATTCGCGGGAAGACGCAGATTCGGCAGTACATTGCCGGTCCACAGCCATGGCGACGTTTCCAGCTCCCGGTGGCCACGCGATTGCAACAGTGGAGCCGCAGGAGTAAGTAGAACACCTTAGTTCAGAAGGAGTAAACCATGAGGACCAAAACCAAAATCAAGTCCGGCTGCGCTGTTTGGGGCACCTAGAAATCCGACGGCCACACTCCCCCAACATCCCCAACAGAAAGGACCGTTTCCGGCCTGGAAGCGGTCTTTTCTGGTTTAGCCTTCCCTCCTAAAAGCGAAGATCGACTGCGGCGCGCGCGGGCTACTTCGCTTCGGATCGAGGTGCCTCCAACCTCAGCCTCGAAAGATGTTGGGGTAGGAGTCGCTCCTCGATCCGCTTGCCAACTGCGTCATAAGGCGAATACCCTATCTCAGGAGATAGGGCCTCTATCCGATCAGATAGCCTAGAAACACCTTAGCGACCTTAGAAGCTCTGTAACAGACTCCGCGACAAAGTGGATATTCTCCTTCGTCTTCAATCGTTTCCATCTACTTAGTACATGACAGTTGAAGGTCATGGTACTGTTGGCATCGCAGTTGCACTTAGAGAAGGCGTTCGTAAGGCCAATCAAAGCAAGGAGGATCGAGCAATGAAGACCAAGACTAAGATCAAAGCCGGTATCGCTGTTTGGGGCACCTAGGTATCCAAGCCGCGTGACAATCCTACCGTTGTCACGCGGCGATTTAAAACCGCAATCACAGAGCTCACATAAAGGAGAAAAAGGCAATGAGGACCAAGACCAAGATCAAAGCTGGAATCGCCGTTTGGGGCACCTAGGATCAAACGCACTTCTAAAGTAAAACCAAACGAAAACGGACCGCAACAGCGACCGGGGCAAAGCTCGGTGGCTTATGCGGTCCGTTTCGTTTTTCATAGGCCCAAGTCTCAAGCCTGCGATTCGTCTTTCAACAAGCCCCCGCTGTCTCGGGTATACAATGTAGGATTCACAACAGGCTGCCATGCCCGCTCTGACTAACGACATTCGATACGGCATGCGGATGTTGCTCAAGAGCCCCGCATCGACACTGGTGGCGTTAATCGCTCTGAGTTTCGGAATCGGGGCCAACAGCGCTATCTTCAGCGTGGTGAATGGCGTCTTGCTGCGTCCTCTCCCTTACCAGGATCCCGGCCGCTTGGTGGTGGTTTGGGAAACCAAATTAAGCCGCGGAATTAAACAGGAGCTGGTTTCTCCCTCGGAGTATCGCACTTGGGTAGAGCAGAACCGCGTGTTCGATAAGATGGCAGCGTTGCGCGCGGAGCCTCGGGTCCTCGCGGGCGGTGAGCTGCCGGAGCGCGTGGAGACCATCCTGATCTCACCCGGTGCATTCGAGATGTTGGGAGCAAAGCCGGCCGTGGGCCGTACATTTTCTCCCGACGAAAACCAGCCGGGCAGGAATCTGGTGGCCGTACTGAGCTACGGCTTGTGGCAGCGTCGCTTTGGGGGCGATCGATCCGTGTTGGGAAAAGGAATCACCCTGGATGGCATCAGCTATACGGTGGTGGGCGTGACGCCGCCGGAATTCCATTTGCTCGATTCGCCCTCCGACCTTTGGATTCCTTATACGCTGGACGCAAAAGAGCTCGATCCAAGGAACACGGCCGTCCGCACGTTGCGCGTGATTGCTCATCTGAAGCCCGGCGCAACCCTGGATCAGGCACAAAGCGAGATGCGATCCATCGCCCGCCGTTTGGAACTGCAGGATCCGGACGCCAATGCTGGCTACAGCGCCATCGTGGTGCCGCTGCGCGATCAAATGATAGGCAATATTCGCACCACGCTGTGGATGCTGCTCGGCGCGGTGCTGTTCGTGCTGCTGATCGCTTGCGCGAATGTGGCAAATCTTTTACTGGCGCGCGCCGGTAGCCGCGAAAAAGAAATCGCTCTGCGTTCCGCGCTTGGCGCAAATCCGGCGCGCCTGGTCCGACAGTTGCTCACCGAGAGCGTTCTCATGGCGCTGGCGGGGGGACTGCTGGGCTTGTTGCTGGCGGCCTGGAGCGTCTCATTACTGAAGCAACTCGGACCAGCCACGCTTCCACGCCTGACAGAGATCAACGTGGACTGGCGTGTGCTCGCCTTCACTCTGTTGGTTTCCATTGCCACCGGAATCATCTTTGGACTCGCGCCGGCTTTGGGCAGCATGCGGTCGGATCTCAACTCCATTCTCAGGTCCACCGGCCGTGGCGCCACGGGTGGTCCCGCGAGCGCCCGTTTTCGCAACGCACTGGTGGTTTCGGAAATGGCTGCCTGCGTGGTGCTGCTGACCGGGGCGGGATTGCTGATTCGCAGCTTCGCCCAACTCCAAAGCGTGAATCCCGGTTTCCGGCCAGATCACGTTCTGACCATGCAGATCGCCTTGCCCGAGAGCCGCTATTCGGATTTCAAGGTGGGCTTGTTTTACAAACAGCTCCTGGAACGATTCGAGACTTTGCCTGGTGTGCAGTTCGCCGGAATTGCGCGCAAGGTCCCGTTAAGCACGGGCGATGACACCAGCCTGAATTTTACTATCGAAAACCGGCCGGTCCAGGCCAGCGCGGACCAGCCGCGCGCGCAGTATCGCGCCGTGAGCGCGGACTACTTCGATGCTTTGGGCATCCCGCTTATCCGCGGCCGCCATTTCGACCGGACGGATGGAGAAAATACCCCCGGCGTGGTGTTGATCAACGAGACTCTGGCACGTACTTTTTTTCCGGGCGATGACGCGCTCGGCAAGCGCATAAAAGCGGGGTTGGACGGCAGCGCCTGGTGCACCATTGTGGGAATCGTCCGGGACGTGAAGCACTCAGGCTTAGACGCCAAGGACAAACCCGAAACCTACTACCACTATTTGCAAGTGCCCCCGCCGTGGATGAGCTTCGTGGAGGGGACCATGACCGCGGCCCTGCGCACCAACGCCGAACCGGCTTCGCTTGCCGCGGCCGCGCGTGGCGAGGTGCAGAAGATGGATACCAGCCTCGCCGTATTCAACGTCCACACCATGGAATCGCTGCTCGATTCTTCGCTCGCGCAGCCGCGTTTCCGCACCGCCCTGCTGGGCGCCTTCGCCGGCGTGGCGCTGATACTGGCTGCCATCGGCTTGTACGGAGTGACCGCCTATTCGGTAGCGCGGCGCACCAACGAGTTGGGCGTTCGAATGGCGCTGGGCGCGCGCAAGATCGACGTGCTCAAGCTGATACTGGGCCAGACCGTGATGCTGGCAGCCCTGGGTGTCGGGATTGGACTGGTGCTGGCCTTAGGCGCCACGCGTGTCATTTCGAAGTTGCTCTTCGGCGTGAATGCGGCCGATCCGTTGACGTTCGCCGCTACCGCGCTCCTGATCCTGGTTATTGCACTCGCGGCCAGCCTGATTCCGGCCTTGCGGGCGATCAAAGTGGATCCCATGGTAGCGTTGCGATATGAATAAAATACCGTTTCTGGTTTCTCGTTTCTCGTTTCTCGTTTCTGGTTACCGGGCTCGTTTCCTAACGAGAAACGAGAAACGAGAAACGAGCAAGTTCTGCCTCGCACGCCTGCTGCTCACGTTCCTCGTTGCCGCCGCCCTCCTCCCGGCAGCTCCTCCCAAGCTTGTTCTGGCGATTGTGATCGATCAGTTCCGCTACGATTACCTGCTGCGCTTTCGCGCGGATTATCACTCGGGCTTAGCGCGCATGCTCGATAATGGCGCTGTTTTCACGGACGCCCACTACCTGCATGCCGCCACGGTGACGGCTGTGGGTCATGGCACTTTCTTAACCGGCGCCACCCCATCTATCAGCGGCATCATCGCCAACGAGTGGTACGACCGGGAAAGTGGCCAAACGGTTACCAGCGTTTCCGATCCAGCAACCAAGCTGGTGGGCGGAAATACCGATCGCGCCGGCTCGTCGCCACGCCGCCTGCTTGTGAGCACTGTCGGCGATGAGTTGAAGATACAGCGTGGCGAATCCAGGGTAATCGGCATTTCCATCAAGGATCGCAGCGCGATTCTACCCGCCGGCCACATGGCCGATGGCGCCTACTGGTACGACGATCATGCCAACGCATGGGTCACCAGCTCCTACTATCGCGGCGAATTGCCGGACTGGGCGAAGAAATTGAATCAGGAGCAGCCCGCCGCGCGCTATGCCGGCGCGAAGTGGCTGCCATTTGACGCCAAAGGCGATTCGGCGAAGCCGTTCTGCAGCATGACCAAGGACACCGGCGTCCGCTTCTGTGGATCGATCGAAGCCACGCCGTGGGGCAACGAGATGATCGAGGAATTTGCCGAGCGTGCGCTGGAGGGAGAGAATCTCGGCCATCACGCGTCCACCGATGTGCTGGCGGTCAGCTTTTCCTCTAACGACTATGTAGGGCACGCGGTGGGGCCAGACGATCCAGCCGTGCGCGATATCTCTATCCGCACTGACCGGCTGTTGGGCAAGCTCTTCGATGCGATCGACGGGCGAATTGGCGCGGGCAACACGCTCGTGATTCTGACCGCCGATCACGGAGTCGCGCCGGTTCCGGAAGTGAATCAGGCGCGCAAGATGCCGGGCGGACGTCTCAACGGAGGCGAACTCACCGCGAAAATCACGGATGCCCTCGCCAAGCGCTTCGGACCAGGCAAGTGGCTGCTAGCCAGCTCCGGCGGCATGTTGTATTTCAACCAGGATCTCATTCGCGCGCAGAAGCTGGACCCGGCCGAAGTGGAGCTCGTCGCGGCCGAAGCCGGGCTCGAACAGCATCACATCGCGCGCGTCTATACCCGCAGCCAGTTGGTCGACGGCGCGGTCCAGCACGACGAAATCAGCCGCGCCTTCAGTGTCGGATTCTTCGGCCAGAGGTCAGGCGACTTGTTTGTGCTGCAAGAGCCGTATTATCTGTTCGAGGCAACCGGCACCTCACACGGCACGCCTTACGATTACGACAATCATGTTCCCGTGATTTTCCTGGGACCCGGAATCAAGCCCGGCAAGTATTCCACGCGCATCGCGGTGAACGACATTGCCCCCACGCTCGCGGAGATACTCAAAGTAGAGCAGCCCTCAGGATCCATCGGACGCATCTTGAGCGAGATTTTGAATTGACGTGGGCGACATAAATGTGGAGCCTTTCGAGGGCGTAGCCGAGCCGCGACCGGCAGGGAGCGATACCACGAGTGCCGCTACTTCTCAAGTTCGGATAGCGCTTCCTGCCGGTCGCGGCTCGGTTTTTCGTACGTGCCAGTCATCAGACTGTTACACTTTGACCCGCGAATGTCGTACATAATGGTGAAAGCGTAACTTGCCGGCAGGCGTTCCACATGCGGCTCGGCGCGCGCAATTTAATGAGAGCCATGCCGCCTTGTCGCTCTGCAGCCCTAGTTCTGTTCGCCTGCGCCGTAGCCCTTGCACAGACTACGCCAGAGCCTTCACCGCCGTCGTCGCCGCCGGATGACCAGACTTTCCAGCGATGGAATCTTTATTACCAAGCCACTACTATCGGCCAGTACCATGGAACTTTTAACTCGCCGTATGCAGGTCCATTCAGCCTTCAGGACTATCCGGAGCGCGACGTTTCGCTCACCATTACGCTGTTCTTCGCTTTTCGGCTGGCCCAGAATACTCTGTTCGTCTTCGATCCGGAGATCGCCGGCGGCAAGGGATTCAGCGGCGTAAACGGAGTCGCGAACTCCACCAACGGCGAACTGCCGCGAGTGGCCAGCGCCACACCCAAACCTTACATCGCGCGGTTATATATCACGCAGGACTTCGGATTTGGACCGGACAAGGAAAAAATAGAGAGCGACGAGAATCAGCTGGCGGGCGAACGGCCGATGACTCGCTACAGCATCACAGTCGGCAGATTCACGCTTACCGATTTCTTTGACCAAAACCGCTACTCGCACGATCCCCGGACGCAATTTATGGGTTGGGCCGTCATGTACAACGGCGCCTGGGATTATCCGGCCGACACGCGCGGCTACACCTGGGGCTGGGTGCATGAATTCCACACCAAAAACTGGTCGCTGCGCTACGCAAGCGCAGCCGAACCGAGAATCGCGAATGGTCTTCGCTTCGATCGCCGGATTCTGGTCAACCGCGGAGATACGTTCGAAGAAGAACGGCGCTATTCGATCGGCGGGCATCCGGGCGCGCTTCGTTTGCTTGAATACGCGAACCACGCGCGAGCCGGAAACTACGCCGAGGCCATCGCGTTGAGCGAAGAGACCGGTACGCGTCCCGATGTCACAGCTACTCGCAAAAATGGAACCTTGAAGTACGGCGCCGGCCTCAGTATGGATCAGGAAATCACGAAGGACTTCGGAGTCTTCGCTCGGCTGGGCTGGAACGATGGAAAAACTGAGAGTTTTGCTTTCACAGCGATCGACCGGTTGGCTACCGGCGGCGTCTCTCTGACCGGAACGAAGTGGAAGCGCAAGAACGATGTGGTGGCGAGCGAGCTAACTGTGAGCGGCCTCTCGGCGGTTCATAGGGAGTATCTGGCACTGGGCGGGTACGACTTTCTGATCGGCGATGGAAAGTTGAACTACGGAACGGAGAATATTTGGGAGAGCTATTACAACGCTCGGCTTTTTAAAGGCTTCTCGACAACTTTCGACTTGCAGCACATCCAGAATCCGGCCTACAACCGTGATCGCGGCCCAGTGTGGGTGGAATCCATCCGCCTGCACGTTGAGTTTGGCAAGTAGACTCAAGGCGCCGACTCCCTCACGGTCGCGGTTCGGTAACGCTCTCTTTCCGAACCGCGAGCGTAAGCGACCGGTTGTTACGTCGATGGATTGACAACCGAAATCACCGCGTTGGACTGCGTCTTCGCGCCGCCACCCAGATCGATCACCACGGGAACATCGATATTCGCCGTCGTGCCAGGCGTCAATCCCTTCGGGACCACGACGTTGAACTGGTAGAGACCAGCTTCCGATACACCCGCGAATTGCACCTCAGCGGTGAGGCCGCCGATGGTCACTGTGGGCGTTGTTGCCAGCGGCGCTGCAGTTGTGATCAGTTTGCCGTTGGGCACTGGCGGATTTGTGGCGCCGAACCCAGTGCCGTAGAGTATGATGATTTCGCCTTCCGTGAAGGGCGTGCTGGTAACGCCTGAGACATAGTTAGGCGGTCCGCCTGCCGTGCCGTCGGAGTGGGTGGCAGCGATGTACTGATTGCCGGCCGCATTCACAGGACCAAAGTCGAAGAAGGCCGGCGCCACCGCCGCCATGGTGGCCGATATCATTGCGCTCTGGAGGCCATTATTCGTCACCTGAATCTGCACCGGACCCGCGGGTACGTCGGGAGGAACCAGAATGTCGATCTGGACCGGGCTGATGTAGTCAATGTAAGCAGGTTCTCCATTGATGCTTACGCCGACACCCTGCAATGTCGTAGGCAACGCACCGTTAACAAAATCGGTGCCTCCCCACTTATGCGTGGTCGCGGCCAGTCCGCCGCCAAAAATGGCGACAAAGGAGTTCGGCCCGACGGTGGCGCCTGAACTCGCGGCGTTCTGAATTCCCGCGGCTGTGAACGACGGCGCCGCTTGAATGCTTCCTAACAAACCGTGGGTTTCATTTTGAATGCCAGCCGTGAAATACAGGGTCGCCGAATCCGACGCCTTGCCGTTGCCGAAATTTAACGACCACAGTCCACTTATTGCGATCGGATTGCCTGTGCTGTCCTCCAAAGTCCCCATCATCGCGCCCGACTTCGGGTCGAAAGCGTTAATCTTGCCGTCGCCAAAATTTCCAACTAGCACCATGTTGGCGTACTTTCCGAATGTCACTGGCGCAATCGCCATTCCCCAGGGATAATTAAATACCGTGGACCCGCTCAAGTTGGCCAATATCGCTCCTGTCATGTCGTATGTCGAGACGTATCCACCGCCGACAGTGGCGTACGGAGAACCACTCGCAACCATACTGGATTGCGGGGCGTACGCAACATACAACGTTCCAGCAAGATTTTGGATATTAAATGGCACGAAGCCGGATGGGATCGCCCCATTGACGAAGCCCACCACAACCGGCTTCAGGTTCATGTCCCACGCCACAACCTTGCCAGTGCCGTAGTCGGCCGCATAGAGGATCGGCGCGGTCGCAGTACCGCCCAGTGCGCAACCTTTATATTGGGCTCCGGACGCAGACTTATCTATCATAATCTGCGCAGCCGTCATGTTCACCTTGGGGCTCCATCCGGAGATAACACCGTCTTCGGAGCAGAATATGAACGACGGCGTTTGCCCACTGACTAGGAAAGCATTTGCGTTTCCGTTGTAAATCACGCCCGTGACTTTTCCCGGAGTCGTGGCGCCCCCCGCCGCTGGTATCTTCACCACCAGCGGAATCGCCGCGCCAGTATCGGTATAGAGCGTGGAAGTTCCGGTTCCGTTGTTGCCGATCCAGAACGGGCTTCCCGAACTGAAACCGTTTCCCCAAGGATTTATCAGATTGGGGTCCATATTGTCCGCCATCCCGGCGACGTCAGAAACTAAATTGTGAACCAAATAAGAGTTTTGGGCTGAGAGGGAGCCGGCAACAAAAACGAACAGGAACAGTTTACGCATGTGGGAAGGACGCCATGATATCGGCGAATGTTTCCACGCAGATGTAAAAGTGATGTAAACAGATTGTACGAAATGTGAAAAATCAGACCGGCACACCGGCGCGGATATTTTTCTCAGTTACACACGCCCGGTCGCACTCAACGCAGTATCGGGGATCTCTCTTCCGATAACCTTCCAGACGTTTTGGATCGTTGGCGTCACACTGCAGGCACTTGCCATGCTGCCGGCTCCGGCCTTTCGGGTAGTATTCGCACCGCTTGGTCTCGGTTTTGCAGATTTCACAATGTTCTGAAATTGGTAGGCTCACGCTCTGGGGCGGTCTCCTTATCCGTCTCTTACTGTCTAATCGTCAGCAACATCAGGGAAGGATAGGGACTACGGCCCTTTCACCCCTAGATCTATCGGGGCGCTGGCGGCACTGCGGCGACGATTAGAGGCTGGGTGGTAGGCTGGTCGGCGCCGGCTTCGTTTTCAACCGTTACAGCCACTGCGGCAGTAGACCGAACGTCCACTGTTCCGGCTTGAACGTGCATGGCGCTGCCATTCTCTTGCGCTTGGAACAATCCGGCGGGAACGGGCTTGGCGCCTTTCGGTATGATCCACATCTCATAGATTTTGTTCGCGGGTGTGCGCGGCAGATTGGAGGCGATCAGCAACACGCCGCGCGCCGGGTTCAGGAACACTTTGCCCTGGGGCGGCATGGGCTGCATTCCCCCGAAAGACGCCTCAGTAGTATTGGGACCGGATAGGATCGCAAACGCCTCAGTCAGGCTGGTGATTTGGGCGGTCTGTTCGCGCCGTTCCGAGCGCAAGCGGGCCACTGTTCTCTCGTACTCGCGCCCATTGAAACCAAGGTACGCCGCCACCACGCATAGCGCCGCAATTGCCAGCGCCGCAGCCCACCAGGGTATCCAGCCCGCACGCCGCTCGGCCGACCCAACCGAAGCCAGAATACGGCGGCGAAGCTGGGACGAAGGCTCAGCCTCGGGCGCGCTGGCGCCGATGAGCGCAACAGTTTCGAGCGATCGCTTCACGCCGGCCATGCAGACCTCGCATCCCCGGTTGATGTGAGTGCGAATCTCGCCCCGCTCCGGTTCTTCGGCGATGTCCAACGCGTATAGATCATAGTGATCGCGCAGTTCGTCGCAGTTCATGACGGCACCGCCACTCCCAGGTCGTTTCGCAGGCTTTGCAACGCTGTCCGCACCCAGGTCTTGATGGTGCCGAGGGGTTGCCCCATCTTGACCGACATCTCCGATTGCGACAGGCCCTCGAAATAGGCCAACTCCATCACGGTCCGGTAATTCGGAGCCAGCCTGTCCATAGCTGCTCTCACGCGCCGCGCCTGATCGGAGATCAGAATCTCAGCCTCCATTTCGCGATACAGCGGAGCATGATCGGTTTCGTTCAGTTCGATGGCGTTGCGCTCGCGTCCGGCGGATGACCGCAAATAGTCGATGGCCCGATTACGAGCGATGGCCAGCAGCCATGGGCCGAGCGCGCCCTTCTCGGAGTCGATCAGATGCGCCCGGTTCCACACCCGCAAAAATGTCTCCTGAACCAGATCCTCCGCAATGGCTCGATCCCGCACCACGCGCAACACCAGCGCAAAGGCCGCGCGGCCGTAGCTATCGTACAATTCAGCCAAAGCCTTCGGGTCGCGGTGCTGCAGGCGCACGATGAGCGCAGGTTCCTCGGGATCTGCGTAAATGGCTAAGATTAGCGGGAGCATCCCACCGCCATCGTCCGATCTCGCCGATACTCTCGCATTCTGGTTCCGCGCCATCCAGGCGCTCAATTAAGTATTACGGAACCCGTGAGGATTTGGATTTGTGGCGCAGGCGCTTTCGCCTGCGAACTGGTTAGTATTTGACGTCCGCCGGAGCTGCTACACCAAATCCTCCGGCCGAATAGGCAGCCGCCGTACACGCTTCCCCGTGGCGGCGAAGAGCGCGTTAGCGACGGCCGGCGCGATCCCTGGCGTCGAGGACTCGCCAATTCCACCGGGCGCATTCTGGCTCGGCACCAGATGTACTTCGACGTGCGGCATTTCATCGATTCGCAAGACATCGTATTGGTGGAAGTTCTGTTGCTGGACGCGGCCCCGATCGATGGTGATGGCGCCCTTGAGCGCAGCCGTAAGGCCGAACACAATGCCGCTTTGGATCTGCTGCTCCACCCCGCGCGGATTCACCACCTGCCCGCAATCCACCGCGCATACCACGCGATGTACCCTCAGTTTTCCCTGGCTCACCGATATCTCGGCCACCTGCGCGTTGAAGCTACCGATGTTGTTCGTGACGGCGATTCCGCGGAATCTTCCGTGAGGGAGCGGCTGGCCCCAACCTGCCTTTGCGGCAGCCAGTTCCAGCGCGCCAAGCATTCGCGGCGATTTCGCGAGCAAACGGCGGCGCAGCTCCAATGGATCTTTTCCACCTGCCACTGCCAGCTCGTCCACGAAACTCTCGGTGAAGAAAGTGTTCTGCGAGTATCCCACCGAGCGCCAATAGCTGACCGGGATTCCCGCATCCGCCGCGTGATATTCCACCAGAATGTTGGTTATGCCGTAGAGAATGTCCGCTACTCCCTCCACGCCCGTTCGGTCCACGCCGTTTTGAAGTCCACCGAAGGATGGGCAAGCGATACGCGTGAACCATGCCACCGGCCAGCCATCCGAATCCAAGCCCGCCGCAAACCGGCTGTACGAGGCCGGCCGATACATGTCGTGCTGCAAATCGTCTTCACGGGACCACGTGAGCTTCACCGGTCCGCCCACCGCCTTGGCCACTTCCACGGCCTCGCCGATATAATCCGATCCACCACGGCGTCCGAAACCACCGCCCAGATACATGGTGTGTACCTGCACCTTTTCCGGAGCGAGACCAGTCACCTTGGCAGCCACACCGCGCGCCGCAGTCTGGATTTGCGTGGACGCCCAGACCTCGCAACCGTCAGGCCGCACGTGCGCAACACAGTTGAGCGGCTCCATGGGAGCGTGCGCGAGATAGGGCGCTTCATATACTGCTTCGATTCTCTTCGCCGCGCCGGCGAGAGCGGGTTCGACATCTCCCTCCTTACGCGCCGTGGCACCCGGCTTCTCCGCCAGGTCCACGAAAAGTTTTCGAATACTGGCGCTGCTTGCGTTTGCATTCGCCCCTTCGTCCCACTTGATCTGAAGCGCCCGGCGCCCTTCCATTGCGGACCACGTATTATCGGCCAGCACTGCTATGCCGTTCGAGATCTCGACCACTTGCTTCACGCCCTCCACTGCCTTGGCCTTGGCCGCGTCGAAACTCGCCACCTTGCCGCCAAAAACGGGACAACGCGCGATAACCGCGTACTGCATCCCGGGCAGGCGCACATCAATGCCGAACAAAGTTCGACCATCCACTTTGCCCGGCGTATCCAGGCGCTTGGGCGACGTGCCGATCAGCCGGAACTGTTTCGGGTCCTTGAGCGTGATGTTGCTGGGCACAGGAAGCTTCGCGGCGGCTTCAGCCAGCCTGCCATAGCTCAAGCGCGCGTTCGTTGCGGTATTGATGACAACCCCATTTTCGGCGCGGCATTGATCCCTGCCAACACCCCAGTTTTCCGCTGCCGCCTCAATCAGCATTTCGCGCGCGGAAGCGCCGGCCTTGCGCAGAGGCTCCCACGAAGTCCGGATGCTCCTGCTCCCAAACACGCCCTGCAAGGGACCGTAAGCGCGATCCACTCCAGGAAACTCGGTGCGGATCTTGTTCCAGTCGCACTCCAATTCCTCGGCCAGCAGCATGGAAAGCGAAGTCACTGTTCCCTGTCCCATTTCGGCCATGTGAATGAATAGCGTGACGGTGTCGTCCGAACCGACATGCACGAAGGCATTCAGTTTCGAAGCGGCGTTAGTCTGCGCCTTCAGCCTGCCGCTCTCCGGAAGATAGAACCCCAACAGAAGCCCGCCCGCACCAGCCTTTAAAAAACTGCGGCGATCTATTTTCTGCGTGATCATACTGCGCCGCCTTTCACGCTAGCGGCGCGATACTCCGCGGCCAAATGAATGGCCCGCCGAATGGACTGATACGTTCCACATCGGCAGATGATGCCATGCATGGCTTCGTCGATATCGGCATCGGTTGGGTTTGGAGCCTTGGCTAAAAGCGCGGCGGCTGTCATGATCTGGCCCGACTGGCAGTAGCCGCACTGCGGCACGTCCTCTTCCATCCAGGCGCGCTGTACCGGGTGGCTGTGGTCGGAGGAAAGCCCCTCGATAGTGGTGACATGCTTCGCGGCCACGCTTGCAACCGGCGTCACGCACGAACGCATGGGCTGGCCGTCGACGTGAACGGTGCACGCACCGCACAGTGCCATACCGCACCCGAACTTGGTGCCCGTGAGACCGATGGTATCGCGCAAAACCCACAGCAGAGGCATGTGCGAAGGTACATCAACCTTCTGGATTTTTCCATTCAGAGTAAACTCGATCGCAGCCATAAGCGATCCTCCTTTGAGCCGAGATATGAATTCAGTGTACAACCGCACTAGGGATTTGCCCCACGCTGGCCGCGTGACCTTGCAGAGACGACACTGTGGGCTCGGTGAGCGCCGTCAAATATCTCGCTTAAATACCTGCGGTTGCCCTGATCGGAGGTTTGGCAGCGCGCCTGCTTTATCGGTGAGTTTTGCCTCCTGGACAAACGACATGAATCACTTTCCGGCTGTCGATCCGATACCACTGCCAGCGCCCATCTGGCTGATGAAGGCGCTGCACATCGTTACTTTGGCGCTGCATTTTATCGCCGTTGAAATTCTGCTCGGCAGCCTGCTAGTGGCCGCACTGCTGAGTGTGGCGCGAAGGAACCCTCTCGCCCGCACCGTCACCGCCGCTATCGCGAAACGGCTCCAGGTGGTATTGACCTACGTCATCAATCTAGGGGTGCCTCCGCTTTTATTCGCTCAGGTGCTCTATGGCCGCGCTTTGTATACCAGCAGCGTTCTGATTGGCGCCTGGTGGATCGGAGTGATCGGCCTGCTGATGGCTATCTACTGGCTGCTGTATCGCTTCGCTGCGCGTGTCAAGAATGGAAGAATCGGTGCAACCACTGTAACAAATATTTCCGTCAACGTCACTAATTGGACTTGTCACGGGTGCACGACGTAGAAATGGAGAGAACGCAAGGTAGGCCGGAATCACACTGAATCTGAGTATACGTATATCCTCAGAGGAGGAGGCGACAAACATGTCCCTGCCTCTGGCCGATTTAGAGGCCGCTCGAACCAAACTTCTGCAACAGTTCCTTAGCCTCCACTTCCGCCCAGGCACCGTTTCGGCCGTTCCCCGCCGCTGTGGAAAGCCGAAGTGCCGCTGCGCTCAACCGAACGGCGAGGGGCATCCGCAGTTGCGCTGTTGCCGATTAAGCCACAGGTTCGAGGACTACTGGACCGATCGCTCATCGGCGGCCTGATCATTCATTTAAATATCGCGCGCCCTTTGCGCTTCCGCCAACTCCCTTTGCCGTAAAATTTACGAAGATGAGGCAGCTCGCGAATCGACCGGCCCCTCGCGAACGCCTCGATATCAATGATCTCGCCAAGTACGCTGAAAAACACTCTTGCGGAGTTCTAGCAGATGGAAAACCACTAACTCACCCTCCTCAATCGCGCAGAAACATGGAGAACCCGCTTCAACGAGAACTTCTTGCAGTCTTGCCGCCTTCAGGAAGCCACCCGGAGCGCACGTTGGATGTCGCTCGGCAGCGCCAGCTTGCGGAACAACCGGGCCGGATAAAGGTAGTCCTCACCAGATTCATCGACTACCCGAATCAGCTTGTTTGCTTCCGCTTCCGGATCATCAATGAACGGATACAACTTTCTGACTTCGAGTGACGCGGCGAATCCGTCGTTTCGCAGGCAAACCACAAATCCTTTTTTCTTGGCCGGCATAGTTAGTCTATGAAACGTCAGTCTACGAAACGCTTGATCTTGATTTCCTTTTTTCCGATGCCGGAGGCCTCATACCAGTGAATCTCCGCTCTTCGTATCGTACCATCGGGTAGCCGCACATTTGCGAACCCTTTGCGCTTCCGCCAACTCCCTTTGCCGTAAAATTTACGAAGACGAGGCAGCTCGCGAATCGACCGGCCCCTCGCGAACGTCTCGATATCAATGATCTCGCCAAGTACGCTGAAAAACACTCTTGCGGAATTCTAGCAGATGGAAAGCCTCTAATCCACCCTCCCTCGATCGCGCCCTCAGTCTAGAAGGTATCGACGAGCTAGGCTACATTCTGCAACAACAACCACAAATCACAGCCTTCGACACCACCCACCCCGCCCCCATCAACACGCGTGACGAGTGAGTGGGCGGCGCCATACGCTGCCATTTTCAAATGTCATCGAACATTGACACAATTCTGCCTCACTTGGATGTATAATGATTTGAACTTACGCCGCGAAATGAAAGGGCAACCGGTCCATTCCTCCAGATAAAATGCCCCACCACGGAGAAATCCTATGAAATATGGCAGTTCAACGGAACCAAAGGTAGTTTACCCCACCTACGGCGTCCACAACCCTCCCCGATTCAGCCCCTGCGAGTGTTCGGACTGCCTCTACTCACGGGGCCCGGGCGAACCGTCCGATCCCTTATATCCGTTGTACTGGTCCGCGAAATGGACCATGTACCGGGTCTTCAATAACTACGCCGATCATTCTCCGCCCTACGACGGAAAGCCGCCGAGCCCATTAAAAGACGGCGTTGACTACCAGACCTCCTACGGCGCCACATACTATGACAGCACCTGGCGAGGACCCAACGGTGAGGAGGGCGCCATGATGGAGCACTACGAAGAATGGAGCCTCCCCATATTTCCCATCGACAACCACTTCACTTCATCATTTATCTCTCTCGGCGACGCTGCGTATTTCCTGACTTACGATAAGGACCGTCCCAAAGGGATTCCGCCCATCTGTCTTTTCTCGGATCTCAACCATCCACCGTGCCGTGATTTCATCAAACACCTCCCCTATAGCCCGGGCGATAGTCAACGGCTCGGCGCCCGCGTGCAGGGATATTCTTTCTGGACAAATCCTGCGCCGGACAAACCGCCCATCCAAACCGGCGCCAGTCCCGACCGTACCGCCGACCGCGCGATTCTGTTCGGCTACGCCTTCAAGAGCGTTTGGGAACCGGACGCTGTCGATAAATCGGCCGCGCCTTATCGACACCCGCACTCGTTCTACTTCTCGGGTTATCCACCAACTCCGCCGAACGCGCCAATCGTGAGCCAGAACTACACCGAGTTCGCCATGATCCGGCCCGATCCTGCGGAAACATGGGATCTGGTCGCGAAATTCTCGGGCGGCAAAGAGATTCCTTCCGCCTGCAATCTGTTCGGTTCCCAATCAGCCGCCCTCGAGAACCAAGCGCCCACCTGGGCCGGCAAGAATCTGCAAGGAGGCGAAGTTCGATGACAGTCCCAACAACCGTCAATCCGACATTACCCCGGGTCTTTCTGCAGCTCAAGCCGTTGTCCACTGTGCAGGATGCTCAGGCCATGCTGCAGACCGCCATCGGCGTCGAGTTCGGAACCTTGCCGCCCTACTTGTACGCTCTCTATTCCATCCGCCCCGGAACCAATCCCCAGGCCCAGCAGCTAATCAAGTCGGTTGCTCTCCAGGAGATGATTCACATGTGCCTCGCGGCCAACATGCTGAATGCGCTCGGGGGAAATCCAGTGATCCAGCCTCAAAAATACCCAGGCCCGCTGCCCGGCGATATCGGCCCGAATGGTACGCCGCTGACGCTGCATCTCTACCCGCTCTCCTCCAAAGCGATGGAGCAGGCCATGGCCATCGAGCAACCGGAAGACCCGCCGGACTTTCCGGTTGTGGACCTGCTCGCGGCGGCGCCCGCAAAGGCGGTGACGATTGGGCAGTTCTACGATGCGCTGGACTGCTTTCTAAAGACATTACCGGCGAGCGACTGGATGGCCGGGCGCAATCAGATCGTCGACAACCAGTTCTTCGCGGGTCAGCTCTTTGCGGTCAACAATTACGCGGACGCCCACCAGGCGATCCAGGACATCGTGTCCGAAGGCGAGGGGACCCGGGAAGGAACGAAATACAATCCACTCGATTTCCAGGATGAGGTTGCTCACTACTTCCGCTTCGGCGAGATCTATTACGATAAGGTGTTGACCAAGGCGGACAATCCCCTTGGCTATGCTTGGGGTCCAGCGAAGCTCGGCGTAGATTGGTCGGGCGTCTATCCGGCCATCCCCGATCCCGGCATCCACGACTTCTCGAAAGATCCGCCCGCAGCGCAGTCCGCGCAGAACGACTGTAACGGTGCGTTTCAAGCCCTGGTGGATTCCCTGCAGCTCGCGGTCACCGGCAACCAAGGCGCCCTGGGCCAGGCGGTGCAGGCCATGTTCGTCCTGCGCATGACTGCGCTTCATGCATTCACCGTCCCCCTCGCCGACAAATCTCAAGTCGCCGGCCCCGCCTTCCTCTACAATCCAAGTCAACCCGGAGGAAAATCATGAGCGTGCTCGAAACCCCTCGCATCTATTTCAAGGGAGAGGTCAGCTGGGACCCCATCACCACCAACAACTACGACACCAACTACGACGAAAGCAAGGGCGATACCATCTATCCGCAAGCCGTCAACAAGGTGAAGGCCTTCCGCGCGCAATCCATCGCCCAAGTCGTTCCAGGCAGCTGGAACCCGCACGGCACTCACCGCGTGACTTTCTATAATACCGCCGTCTGCGGATTTGATGTGGGCGCCGGCCTCGCCACCACGGATCCGTTCGTCAGCGCCGCGGTCAATTTCATGGGCATGCTGGTGGATCTTGAACCGTTCGGCTCGTTCTCGTCCCAGCTTTTCTTTAATAGCATTCACTTCGGCGTCGACGGCGGTTACCGCATCCTCGCGCCGCGTACTTCGCGCGCCACCGCGCGTTACATCAACTTCAGCCGCAATATGGCGAACGGCATGATCGCCGGCATCGCCTCCGTCGCTTGGCAAACCTCTTTCCCCAAAACCGCCTGCCTTCGTATCGACCCGTTCGATTCGCCAGCCCTGCAGAGCTTGGCACAAGCCATCAAGCCTGACGACGTACTCGGCCTCACCATCCGTTTCAACGCCTATCGGACCATTTACTACGACAATCCCAACCTCACCAACAAGTCGCCGGACACGAAAGTCGCGGCCCAGGCGCTGACCGCCAAGTTAAATGGCGGCGGATTCCAGCCCAATCCCGCGCGTAGCCTGTTGGTGGGCGTCATCGGCCTCTGGCGAAAGGGCGAGCCGGCGCATGAGCCGGGCGACCGAACGCTCACGCCTGCGGACAACTCGCCGCTCGGTTCCGCCCACGCCCGCCTCAGCGACACGGCGCTCACGCTCGACCTGTCCAACAGTGTGTCCGAGATCGACAAAAACCTAACCAAGCAGAATCTCGGCGCGCTCACCGTCGTCGCGGCCGATCCCACATCCGGAGCCATCACGAATCTGGGCTCCTTCGATTACAGCCAGTACGATCGCGCGGCTTACGAAGCCAGCGCCGGCATCGTCACCGTCCCGCTGCCGGCCGGCGCCGCGAAAACCGCGGCGAAGCTGGACCTCCAGATCCAAGATTCCACCGGCACGCCCCTGCTCACCGAGCTCGCCCTGCGTGCCATCCCCGCAACGCCGAACCTCTACCTCGACGAGGGCGAGAGTACGATAGCCACCTTCCAGGTTTACGATCGTGGTCTCGCCGCAACCTCCGTCGTGCCCGTCTCTCTTTACAAAATGGATGCAAGCGGCTCCACTCCCGACAACCCGACCCAAGTGACCACCGATAAAAACGGCGTGCTCTCCATACCGCTCACCGCCGTATCGGACGGCATCGCCGCTTTCGTCCCGTCCCTCAGCGACGCCGATCAGCCCACCAATGGCATTGATACGCAGGTCAACACTTACATGTACGTCCGCATGCGCCCCGCTGACACCACCATCGCGTCGCTCGACCCCACTTGGGACAACGTCTACGCCTATGTCCTCGCCAACTGGAACGCGATGGCGCCTTGCATGGACAACTGGCTGAACCTCGCCGATCCCGTTCAGGTCAAGGCCTATGCCCAAATTCTGAAACGTCTGACCGACCCTGCAAACTTCGAGGACTTCCGTTTCATGCCGGTCACTCGCGACATGAGCGCGGGCGAGCGCACCCTGCTCTACAAATTCCTCGACGATGTCCACGCCGTAAAACGGGCCGTCGAGCACCGGCCGAATTTCGCCGATTTGAGCCGCGCCATGCGCCGCACCTGACAGACGCATGGTCTCGGATGGACGAATGCAAAGTGGGGCGGACCCCCTGGTCCGCGGCCGACGCCCACGTCGGCCTGCTTCTGGCATTTGTCGATGCTTGAGGTAGCGGGCCCACAGGGTCCGCCCCAGTTTCATTCCACTGGATGGGCTGCAAGCCCATGAGATACACTCGGGTGAACGCTTGGGATTCGGCCCGACACACCTGCACGCATTCCATACTTTTGTCGCGCACCCCTGGAAAACTCAAATCACTGTCCCGGGGTGCTTATGTGCCCAACCTGCCAGGCTGTGTTGCAGCCGGGAAGCGAACTAGAGACCAGAGACCAGGAACTAGAAACTCAATTATTACCCCTGAACCTTCGGCGGTTGCTGCTGGCTTCGCGGATACAGCTCGGCGGTCTGGCGGAGCGGCGTAAAAAAGCCTTCCCACGCTAACGCCTACCTCAGCGCGACTCTACGCTTGACGGCAAGGCGAGCCTTTCTCTAGCATTCACCGGTGGTCCCGCAGCGCTCTCTTCTGAACACGCTTGCCGTGTAGGACGCGCAGTATTTCCACTCTGCCGCGCCGGGGCCTGTAGTAGACCAAGTAATTACCCACCGGAAATTTCCGCGCACCCTCCGCTAAAAGATCCGGGACCGCAACACCGGCTGCCGGGCTGGAGGCGATCGACGCGAAGGTCTGGTAAAACTTCCACATGAATTCCGTGGCAGTCTCCGCGCTACTTCGTTCCGCGATGTAGTCCCAAATGCCGTCCAGGTCGGCACGCGCGAGCGGCGATACAACATAACGTTTCACCCTCTCGCGGCTTTCCTCTTGGCGGCAAGGCGCCTCTTTCCGCGCGATACGATTTCGTCGAAGAACCCCCTCAACTCGGCGTCGTCCTTCAGCTCGATAGAATCGCCCCGCTCAATGGAGGCAAGGCCCTGAAGAACCGCTTCGCGCGCATTGTCTGGATCAAGAATCATCGGTTGCTCTTTCATCAGTTCTTCCTGTTCCAAGCGACGCAATGCCTCACGCACAACCTCACTTGCACTACTGTATCTCCCGCTGTTGACCTTCCGGCGGATAAAGCTTGAGAAGTGCGGAGTGATAGAGACGTTGAGCTGCTTTGTTCTGGATGGCATGTCAATCTTTTATAATCCTTGACTATAGAATACCCGAGACGCCCTGGCAGTTTCTGCTCTCATCCCCCGGCCAATCACTCCACCCCGCGCCCCCTTTCTCCCCTCTTATCACCAACCTCCAAGCCCCCATCCCTCCCGGCGCGCAACCCTCGTGCTATTCAATCGCCAAGGAGATCATCATGCAACCCAGTGCGACCGTTTCCGTCTTCCGCGCCACCATCAACCAAGCCAACGCGCAACACTCCACCGGCCCGCGCACCGAATCAGGCAAGCGGAGATCATCACTCAACGCGCTCCGCCATGGACTCACCGCACGGACCGCCGTCCTCCCCACTGAAGACGCGGCCGCATACGAACAACACTGCCGTCAGTTCGAAAATGAACATCAACCTGCCACGCCTACCGAAACGCAGCTCGTCCAGGAACTAGCCGACACCTCCTGGCGCCT
>PMOK01000173.1 GCA_003162425.1 Bryobacterales bacterium
CTAAGGTGAATCCCTCTATGGCCGGGGCCAGAAAGGCCGAATACTGTAGTAGTGCCAACGGACTACGAAAGGGGCCGGCCAGGCCGTACTTTATGAGAAAACGATTGCTTGTTAGTGTTGCCTTCGCGGCGGTGGGATTGGCGGCCGCGCTGCCGGTAGGCGACCAACTCGGGTTGCCTGCGCCCATATCGCTGATCGGATTTGGCTCGGGTGGTCTTTTTATCGGCTACGCGCTCAGCATGTTTCTGGACGTCTTTCTCGCCAACTCCAACGACAACACTACCCCCGAAAGTTAGACCCCCGAAGCCGAGCCGCGCCCGGAAGGAAGCGTAACGAGATGGCATGGCCGCGGCTGTCGTGGTAGCGCTTCCTGCCGGTCGCGGCTCGCTTTCATGCGATAGAATCGTATGGATGAGCGACCAGGTTCAACCAAGTTTAGTTCAACCAAGTAAAGATGGCGACGTTGGCATCCTCACGGTAAACAATCCGCCCGTGAACGCGCTGAGCCCCGGCGTTCCGGAAGGAATCATCGCCGGTCTCGAACAATTCGAAAAAGATGACGCGGTGAAGGCGATCGTTTTGATTGGTGGAGGCCGTACCTTCATCGCCGGCGCGGATATCAAAGAGTTCGGAAAGATTACCTCCCTCGGCGATCGCCGCAAGGGGCCCGGCTTCCTGGGCGTGCTGGATCGCGTGGAAAGCTACCCTAAACCGATCGTTGCGGCCATTCACGGCACAGCGCTCGGGGGCGGTCTCGAGACGGCCATGGCATGCCATTATCGCGTGGCGGTTCCCTCCGCGCAGGTCGGCCAGCCGGAAGTCAAACTCGGGATCATTCCCGGAGCGGCGGGTACGCAACGGCTTCCGCGCCTGGCGGGCGTGGCCAAGGGTGTAGAAATGTGCGCCGCGGGCGATCCCATCGGCGCCAAGGATGCACTCGAATCCGGCATCGTCGATCAGATCGTAGAAGGCGATCTGCTGCAAGGCGCCCTGGCTTTTGCGCGCACCAAGATTGGAACACCTCCACGCCGCACGCGCGATTTGAATGGCAAGCTGGGCAACGAACAAACCAATGCGCCCATTTTTGCTTTCGCGCGCGACGCCGCCCGCAAGAAGGCGCGCAATCTGATGGCGCCACAAGCTGCCATCGACGCCGTAGAGGCCGC
This sequence comes from Bryobacterales bacterium, assembly GCA_003162425.1. Taxonomy (GTDB): domain Bacteria; phylum Acidobacteriota; class Terriglobia; order Bryobacterales; family Bryobacteraceae; genus Palsa-89. The sequence goes on from PMOK01000173.1 coordinate 1,167, forward strand.
CACCAAGCTGCCCTTCGACGAAGGCGTGAAGCGCGAAGCCGAGCTTTTCCAGGAGTGCCTCTTCTCAGACCAATCCAAGGCTCTGATCCACGTGTTTTTTGGCGACCGCGAGGTGGCGAAGATCCCAGGCATCTCGAAAGACATCGCGCAGATCCCCGTGAATCAGGCCGCAGTGGTTGGCGCGGGCACTATGGGCGGCGGCATCGCCATGGTTTTGGCGAATGCAGGCATCCCTGTGCTGCTCAAGGAAACCGATCAGGCCGCGATCGATCGTGGCCTCGCCACGATTCGCAAGAACTACTCCAATTCTGTGAAGAAGGGCCGCTTCTCCCAGGAAGAGATGGATAAACGGATGGCGCGCATCCGGCCCACGCTCACCTACGACGGTTTCGCAGACGCGGACATGGTTGTGGAAGCCGTTTTCGAAGGCATGGCGCTCAAGAAACAAATCTTCGGCGAGCTGGATAAAGTGGCGAAGCAAGGAGCGATTCTGGCTTCCAACACCTCCACGCTCAACATTGATGAGATTGCTTCCGCCACGTCGCGTCCGGAATGGGTGATCGGCACGCACTTCTTCAGCCCGGCGAATGTGATGCGGCTGCTCGAAATCGTGCGGGGCAAAGCCACTTCAAAGGAAGTGATCGCCACTCTGATGACGCTATCGAAAAAGCTGGGCAAGGTCGGCGTGTTAGTGGGCAACTGCCGAGGGTTTGTCGGCAATCGCATGTTCGGGCCCTATCGCAGGGAAGCGCAGTTCCTGGTGGAAGAGGGCGTGACGGTAGAAGCAGTGGATCAGGCGCTTTACGATTACGGCATGGCCATGGGACCGGTGGCTACGGGCGACCTGGCGGGTTTGGACGTCGGATGGCGCATCCGAAAAGAGTACGGGGAAATCCGCGACACCAGCGTCCGCCAGCCGATCCTGGAAGATCGTCTGTGCGAAATGGGACGCTACGGGCAGAAGACCGGCGCCGGCTGGTACAAGTACGACGAGAATCGGCGGCCAATGCACGATCCGGAAGTGGACAAGTTGATCGAACAGGTGCGTGCCGAAATCGGGCGAACGCCGCGTGAGATCAGCGCGGAAGAGATCGTGGAGCGGACCATCTACGCGCTGGTCAATGAGGGCGCGCGCATTCTCGAAGACGGTTATGCTCTGCGGGCGGTGGACATCGATATTATTTACATCAACGGTTACGGGTTCCCGGCGTATCGCGGCGGACCGATGTGGTATGCCGACACAGTGGGCCTGAAGAAAGTCTACGAACGCATTCGCGAATTTGAGAAGGAGCATGGCGCGCTTTGGACGCCAGCCCCGTTACTAAAACGATTAGCCGAAGAAGGCAAAACGTTCGCGGAATTTGATAGGAAAGTAGCCGCCAGCGCCGCGTAGTAGCGTGGGGCGGACCCCCCTGGTCCGCGGCCGACGCCCTCGTCGGCCTGCTGGTGGGATTGATCAATGATCGAGGAGCGGGTCCGGGGGACCCGCGCGGACCAGGGGGTCCGCCCCACCTTGATGGAGGAAAAATCATGCGAGAAGCAGTAGTGGTGGCCAGTTCACGCACCGCGCTGGCGAAGTCTTATCGCGGTTCATTCAACATGACGCGTCCGGAGGACCTGGCCGCGCATTGCATTCAAGACGTCCTGCGCAAAACACCCGCGCTCGATCCCGCAGAAATTGGCGACGTGATCTTAGGCTGCGCCCAACCGCACGGCATGCAGGGATCGAACGTCGCGCGCGTCTCTTCCATTCTGGCCGGGCTGCCGGTTTCGGTTGCGGCCACCACCGTGAATCGATTCTGCTCCTCCGGGCTCCAAGCCATCGCCATGGCCGCGCACCAGATTGTGAACGAGGATGCGGACGCGGCCATCGGCGGCGGCGTGGAAAGCATCAGCATGACGGAGCGGAGCGGCAATCCGCATCCCTGGGTAGCGGAACATTCGCCCGGAGTCTACATGGTGATGGGCGTCACGGCCGAAGTGGTTGCCAAGCGCTATAAGATCAGCCGGCAGGTACAGGATGAGTATTCGCTCCTGAGCCAGCAACGGACCGCGCGCGGCCAACAGGAAGGATTTTTCGAAGGCGAGATCGCGCCCATGAAAGTGACTCGCGCGCTGCTCGATAAAAAGACCGGTCAGGTTACCGGGACCGAAGACGTTTGCGCGAACAAGGACGAATGCAATCGCCCCGATACAACACTTGATGGACTGCTGGCGCTCAAGCCCTACTTTGATCCCGATAGCGGCGAAGGCACCGTGACGGCCGGGAATGCTTCACAGCTTTCCGATGGTGCCTCGGCTACGCTGCTGATGTCGCGCGAGCGTGCGGACGCGCTGGGCGTTCCCTATAAGCTAATCTTTCGCGGCTTCGCGGTGGCCGGCTGCGAACCCGATGAAATGGGCATCGGCCCGGTGTTCGCCGTTCCGAAACTGCTCGGCCGCAAGGGGCTGACGGTGGATGACATCGATCTCTGGGAACTGAACGAAGCCTTCGCGGTGCAGGTGGTGTACTGCCGCGACCGGCTGGGGATCGATCCCGAAAAGCTGAACGTGAACGGGGGCTCCATATCGATTGGTCACCCGTTCGGGATGACAGGCTCGCGCATGGTAGGGACCATCGGCAACGAAATGGTGCGCCGCGGCGCGAAGCTAGGCGTGGTAACGATGTGCATCGGTGGCGGGCAAGGCGCGGCGGGATTGTTCGAGCTGGTGAACTGATGTGGCGTTCCGGATTGTCCTTCTAGCATTCGCGGCTGCGACAATTCTCGCGGCTCAGGCAGATCAATGCCTGATCCGCGGAAAAGTCACGGATACCTCTTCCGCTTCGATCGCCAAGGCTCTCATTAGCGTCTATTCGAAAGATTCAACGTTGCTCGCCTTTCGTGGAAACGCAAACTACAACGACGGAACTTTCTGCGTTAGCGATCTTAGCCCGGGAACTTACACAGTCAAAGCGTGGCATGAGGGTTTTCGGGCGAACCGACTTCGCGATGTTGTGGTCCGTAGCGGCGAAACGACCAATATCGGAATCATACAATTGGACGTCGTGGGATGCGATGCGCGAGAGATAATGTGCTGCCTCCAGGTTGCAACTCCGGAAGTGGCTGCTACGCTGCCGGATGCGCCGGTTGAGATTGCCCATACCGATCTCAATCTGCCTCGCGTATGCGGCGCGGACCTAAGCATAGGAGAGGTGCTGTGTCCGCCTACCAAAGACGCCGACATGGTCTTCGTGGAGGAGCATGGGGCGTTGCTCTTGCGGCCGGTGAACGGTGCTCGAATGGATTCGGACTGCAAAGGCGCCTATCGCGATCAGGCGCTACGCATTGAAGCCCTCGGCGCGGGCGATGATTTCTGCATAAAAACCCGACAGGGTCACACCTCGCATGTTTTCTTTGAAGGCGATGATGTCCTACACAGCACGACTGAATTGACGCTTTGGATCGTCACCAAAAAGTGACTGCTACACCTTCACCAGCATCTTCCCCGTATTCTCCCCCTCCAACATTCCGATGAACGCCTTTGCCGTGTTTTCGAATCCCTCTACGATGTCCTCGCGATGTTGGATCTTGCCTTCCTTCAGCCATTGCGCCATCTGCGCGATTCCTTCGCCCCAGCGGTTCTGCCAGCGGGTCACGATGAAGCCTTCCACCTTCAGTTGTTTTACCAGCGTGTATGGCAGCAGCCGCGGACCTGGCTCTGGTTTCTCCAGGTTGTACATGGAAATCTGGCCGCATACAGATACCCGTCCAAACACGTTCAACAACGGGAATACGGAATCTGTGATTGCGCCGCCGACATTATCGAAATAGCAATCGATTCCTGATGGGCAGATTTCCTTCAGCTTCGCAGTGTAATCGGTCGCGGTTTTGTAATTGAACGCCGCATAAAAACCAAGATCATTGACCAGCCACTGGACCTTCTCGTCCGTGCCGGCGATTCCAACTACGCGGCAGCCTTTGATTTTCGCGATCTGTCCCACCAGCGACCCAACCGCTCCGGCCGCGCCTGAGACCACCACTACCTCGCCTGGCTGCGGCTTGCAAATTTCCAGGAATCCAAAGTAGGCCGTCATGCCAGGCATCCCGAGCACGCCCAAGGCTGTCGAGATCGGGGCCAGATTCGGGTTGAGCTTAAGCAGAGTCTTGCCCTCAACTACCGCATGCTCCTGCCAACCCCAATACCCCAGGACGAAGTCACCGGTGGCGAATTCGGTGTGGTGCGATTCGACGACCTGGCCTACCGCACCGCCCACCATAACGTCGCCGATGTTCACCGGGTCGGCGTACGATCGGACTCCGGTGATGCGTCCGCGCATGTACGGATCAACAGAAAGATAGCTGGTCTTGACCAGCACCTGTCCATCGCCCGGCGCGGGCACAGGTATTTCTTCAAGGGAGAAATCAGATTCCTTCGGCATCCCCACGGGACGCGCGGCGAGTTTGAATTGACGAGCTGCAGACGCCATAGGTCTCTCATTATGTCAGGTGCAAAGCGGCTATGGATTGGGCTTTTCGGAAGCCTTAGCAGGCTGACCTGGCGCAACCGCATGTGGTTGCTTGGCCAGCAAATCGGTGGCGGAAGGGAGGCTCGAAGTGTCCCATCCACCGCCCAGCGCCTTCACCAACGCTACGCTCGATGTCATTCTTCGCGACAACAGACTCACGGCGGTGGTTTCATTCGTAAGTGCGACGCTCTGGGCCGTGATCACCTCTAGATACGTAGTGATGCCGCCGACATATCGATTGTTGGCCAGCTCGAGCGACCGCTGTGCGCTCTTCACCGCCGCAGCCTGGATCTTGGCCTCTTCTTCGAGAACACGCAGCGCCGCCAGATTGTCTTCCACATCCTGAAACGCCGTAAGCACGCTCAACCGGTAGGCAGCGACAGTAGCATCGTAGGTGGCGACGGCCTGATCGGTGGTCGCGCGGCGGCGTCCGGCGTCGAATACGGTTTGAAGAAGCGAAGCTCCCAGCGACCAAAAGCGGCTGGGCCACTGGATCAAGGTGGTGATCGCGGAGCTTTCCAAGCCGCCCGCCGCGCTCAGTGAAATGGTGGGATAAAACGCAGCCATCGCCACACCAATTTGTGCATTCGCGGAAGCCACGTGCCGCTCAGCGCTGGCGATATCGGGGCGGCGCTCCAGCAGCTCGGAAGGGAGCGCGATGGGAACGGGTGGCGGCGTTTCGTTCAAAGGCGCCAGCTCGATGGTGAGCTCCGCAGGAGATTTGCCGGTCAGCACCGCGATGGCGTGCTCCAGTTGCGTACGTTGCACACCTAAATCGGCCGATTGCGCCCGAGTGGTCTCGAGTTGCGTCCGTGCTTGCTCCACGTCTACTCCCGAAGCAATGCCCTGGTCGTGGCGAGCGATGGTAAGATCCAGTGCCTTCTTGTAAGCAACTACTGTGGAATCGAGAAGCTGCTTTTCTGCATCCAAGCCACGCAGTTGAAAATAATCGGTTGCCAATTCCGCATGCATGCTCAGCCGCATGGTTTCGAGATCGGCCGCGCTCGCTTGCGCGGTAGCCACATTGGCCGCGATATTATTTCGGACGCGTCCCCAGGCGTCGATTTCATAGGTGGCGTCGAACGGTATCTGAAAGTCGTTGGCAGTGCCTGGGGGGAGTGCAAGCGCACTTCCAGCGGCGGTGGTGGTGGCGGGGGCGGCCGTGGTGGCGCGGTTGCGTGTCTCATGCGCTCTCGTGGCCGAAACGCCGCCAGTAACAGTGGGGTAGAGATCCGCACGAGCAATTCGAACGGCCGCGCGGGCTTCGCGGAATTGCGCTTCGGCTTGCGCGATATTCAGATTCGAGACTCGCACCTGCTCCTCCAGCGTGTTCAACTGGGGGTCTTTATAAACTTCCCACCAGTTTCCGCGCAGCTTGTCATCGCGCGGCTCGCCCGGCTTCCAGATGTTCGCCTCTTTGAATTCGGGCGGCGGCTGTTCCTTGAACGCGGGCGGTGCCGGTGTGCTCACCTTGCTATACTTCGGGCCCACCATGCAGGCCGAAGTGAACAAGCTTAGGCCGAGCACAACGCCGCGTATCATTTTTAACTGCATTGGATATTCCTCATGCTTCTGATCCGGCCGGCGCAGTCTTCCCGAGTAGCTTGTCGCGGAATCTTGTGGTCCGCAGCCGCATCCGGTCCAAATACAAATAAATGACCGGTGTGGTGTACAGAGTAAGCATCTGGCTGAAAATCAGCCCCCCGACAATCGAAATACCAAGCGGCCGGCGCAATTCCGAGCCGGTACCTCCGCCGATCGCGAGCGGCAAGCCACCCAACAACGCCGCCATGGTGGTCATAGTAATGGGCCGGAAGCGGAGCACGCAGGCCTGAAAAATGGATTCTTCGGGACTCTTGTTCTCCTTGCGCTCGGCCTCCAGCGCGAAGTCGATCATCATGATGGCATTTTTCTTGACGATTCCGATCAGCAGAATAATGCCGATGAAAGCGATCACGGTCAATTCGGTGTGGAAGAGCAATAGAGCCAATAGCGCGCCCACTCCCGCGGAAGGCAGTGTGGAAAGGATGGTGATGGGGTGAATCAGGCTCTCGTACAACACGCCCAGAACGATATAAACTGCAACCAGCGCGGCCGCGATCAGGATTGGTTCATTCGAGAGCGATTGTTGAAAGGCTTGCGCCGTGCCCATGAAACTCCCGTGGATGTTGGACGGGAGGTTGACGTCGCGCTCTGTCTCGGCGATAGCGGTAACCGCGTCACCCAGAGCCACGCCGATGGGCAGGTTAAACGAGAATGTCACCGACGGGAACTGTCCCTGATGATTTATGGACAGCGGCGCAGTATCCGATGCGAAGTGCGTGAACGAACTGAGCGGCACCTGCGCGCCATTATTTCCGCGAACGTAAATCTGCTTCAGTCCGTCGGGATTTTCCCAAAAGCGCTCGGAAGCTTCCATCACCACGTGATATTGATTGAGGGGCTGGTACATGGTGGAGACCTGGCGCTGGCCAAACGCGTCGTACAGCGTGTCGTCGATGAGTTGGGCTGAAATGCCCAGCCGCGCGGCCGTCGGGCGATCGATGACAAGAGAGGTTTGGAGGCCCTTGTTTTGCTGATCGGAATTCAGGTCAACGACCTGGGGCAGAGCCCGCAGTTTATGTTCGACAATCGGCGCCCAGTGATTGAGATCCTGCACGCTATCGCTCTGCAAGGTAAATTGGTATTGCGCGGCGCTACCGCGTCCGCCAATGCGAAGGTCCTGCACGGGCTGCAGGTAAAGCGTGGCGCCCGGAATGCGCGCCGTCTGCCCCCGCAATCGCGCGATCACCTGATCCGCCGTCAGCTTATTGCGCTCGTTGGACGACTTGAGCGTTATGAACATGGTTCCTGTATTGATCCCGCGGCTGAAACCGCCGGAACCACCGGTGTACGCGCTCAGGCTATCCACGGCGGGGTCGCGCATCACCACATTCACAATCTGAAGCACACGCGTCCGCATGGCCTGGAAGGAAGTGGCTTGATCGGCCATAATCTGTCCCGACAGCCGGCCGGTGTCCTGCTGCGGGAAGAAGCCCTTGGGGATCACCACGTACAAATAGACGGTCAGCGCGAGAGTGGAAAGCGTCACCAGAAGCATCAGGGGCTGATGCCGCAGCACCCACCGCAACGAGACCTCGTAGCCGCGATGAATCTTGTTGAAGACCCATTCGTTCAGCCGATAGATGCGGCCGTGTTGTTCCCGCTCGTGGCTCCGCAGCAGCCGAGCGCACATCATAGGAGTGGTGGTGAGCGAAACCACCAGCGAAATGAGGATCGCCACCGATAGGGTAACGGCGAACTCGCGGAACAAACGTCCCACGATGCCGCCCATCATGAGAATTGGAATAAACACGGCCACCAGCGAGATGCTGATGGAAAGCACCGTGAAGCCGATCTCCTGCGCCCCCCGCAGCGCTGCCTGCATGGGTTTCATTCCTTGCTCGAGATAGCGGGTTATATTTTCTATAACAACGATGGCATCGTCCACCACGAAGCCGGTCGCGATGGTGAGCGCCATCAAGGACAGATTGTCCACGCTATAGCCCATCAAATACATCACCGCGAAGGTTCCCACCAGCGATACCGGGACCGCGACGCTCGGGATAATGGTGGTACGGACGCTGCGAAGAAAGACAAAAACCACCAGGATCACCAGGCCAACCGAGATCATCATGGTGTATTGCACATCTTCGACGGAGGCGCGAATGGTGACGCTGCGGTCGAGCACCACGGAAAGATCGATTGCAGCCGGGATGGCGGCTTTCAACTGAGGGAGCAACGAGCGGACGCGATCGACGGTGGCGATGATGTTGGCTCCCGGCTGCCGGAAAATAATCACCAAGATGGCCGGCTTCCCGTTGGCGATTCCGGCCACGCGAATATCCTCCACTGAGTCAGTGACGTTGGCGATATCGGAGAGCACAACAGCGCCGCCGTTCTTGTACGCCACCAGCAGCGGTTTGTAGTCCTCAGCTTTCAGCAGTTGATCGGTTGTATTCAGCTCCCAAACGCGATTCTGAATGGCCAGCTCACCCTTGGGACGATTCGCGTTTGCGCTTCCTAACATGGCGCGGACATCTTCCAGGTTCAGACCGTAGTTGTTCAGTACCGTCGGGTTCACATCCACCCGAACTGCCGGCAGCGCGCCGCCACCGACGAACACCTGTCCGACGCCGCTCACCTGCGAGAGCTTCTGCTGAAGAATGGACGAAGCCTCGTCGTATAGGCGCGCTGTATCAATGGTGCTGGATGTAAGCGCCAGAAACAGGATTGGCGCGTCTGCGGGATTCACTTTTCGATAGGTGGGAGCGGTGGGAAGATTGGTGGGCAATTGTCCCCGCGCCGCATTGATAGCCGCTTGCACATCGCGCGCCGCGGCATCGATATTCCGCGTCAAATCGAATTGCATGGTGATGCTGGTGCTGCCGAGATAGCTGGTGGAGGTCATCTCGGTGATGGCTGCGATCCTCCCGAACTGGCGCTCCAACGGTGTGGCGACGGAAGAGGCCATGGTTTCCGGACTCGCTCCCGGCAGAGCAGCCTGGACGGAGATGGTTGGAAATTCAACCTGGGGAATTGGGGAGACGGGCAGGAAGGTGTAGGCGATGCCGCCGGCCAGGGCGAGCGCGGCAGTCAACAGGGTCGTGGCGACGGGACGGTGAATAAACGGCGTCGAGATACTCATAATATCCACGTGGCGCACGCACTCATGCGTGCCGCGTTCACACTCGTGTGAACGCATGGTGTTCGCAGGAATGCGTGCACCACAGTCATGCCGGCACCTCACGCCGCCGGAAACGGCGCGCCATGCGATCGAATGCCAGGTAAATCACGGGCGTTGTATACAACGTCAGTAGCTGGCTGAAGATCAGTCCACCCACGATCGCGATACCGAGCGGCCGGCGCAACTCGGCACCAGTGCCGGTGCCGAGGGCGAGCGGAACACCGGCCAGGAGCGCAGCCAGCGTAGTCATGATAATTGGCCGGAAACGCAGCAGGCTGGCCTGGTAGATGGCGTCCAGTGGCTCTTTGCCTTCCTTGCGCTCGGCTTCGAGCGCGAAGTCGANNATCATCATGATCGCGTTCTTTTCCACGATGCCGATCAACAGGATGATGCCTATAAGCGCAATAACGCTGAAATCCTGGCCGGTCAGCATCAGAGCCAGAAGAGCGCCGACGGCAGCAGAGGGCAACGTGGAAAGGATGGTTAGAGGATGAATGTAGCTCTCGTAAAGAACGCCCAGTACGATGTAGACTGTCACCACCGCCGCTAGAATCAGAATCGGCGTATTCGTCAAGGAAGCTTGGAACGCCAGCGCAGTTCCCTGGAAACCTTGCTGGATGCTGGCCGGCATACTCAACTGCCTTTGCACGCGATCCACCGCGCTCACCGCGTCGCCCAAGGATTTCTTGGGCGCCAGATTGAAAGAAATAGTGACAGCCGGAAACTGGCCCTGGTGATTCACCGCCAGCGCGGCTTTGTCCTGCTCAAAATGCGTGAACGCGCTGAGCGGGACTTCGCCGTTCATGGCCGATCGGATGTAGATATCGCGCAGAGCATCCGGGCCCACCTGGAAGCTCGGCTTCACCTCCATCACCACGCGATACTGGTTCAACTCAGTGAACATGATCGCGATCTGGCGCTGGCCGAACGCATCATAGAGCGTGTCGTCGATCATCTGCGGCGTGATGCCTAATCGGGAGGACGTGGCGCGGTCAATTACGAGACGCGCCTGCAACCCCCCATTCTGTTGATCGCTCGCCACATCGCGCAGCTCGGGCTCGGCCTGCAGTTTGGCCACGAAGCGCGGAACCCAGTCGTTCAACTCTTTCACGTCGGGATCTTCCAGGCTGTATTGAAACTGCGTGCGGCTGACGCGATCCTCCACAGTCAGATCCTGGACGGGTTGCATGTACAACGTGATTCCCTCTTCGGCCGCGAGTTGAGGCTGCAATCTGCGGATGATGTCGCTGGCGCTGATTCCTCGTTCTTCGATGGGCTTCAGGTTGACGAGAATGCGTCCACTGTTCACAGTAGTGTTCGTGCCGTCGATGCCAATGAAAGAAGACAGGCTCTCCACCGCTGGATCTTTGAGGATTACCTTTGTAATAGCTTGCTGCCTTTCAGCCATGGAGCTGAAGGACACCGACTGTGGAGCTTCCGAAATCCCCAGAATCACGCCCGTATCTTGCACCGGGAAGAAGCCTTTAGGGATGATGTAGTACAGATAGCCCGTCAACACCAGCGTGGCGAATGCCACCAAAAGAGTCTCACCCTGGTGCTGGAGAACCCAACCGAGAGTCCGGCCATAGAAGGCGATGATGGCTTCGAAGACACGCTCCGATTTGCGATAGAACCAGCTCTGCTCAGACTCGGACTTATGATGCAAAAGCCGGGAGCACATCATCGGCGTCAAGGTAAGGGAAACCACCGCGGAGATGAGAATGGTGGCGCTCAGCGTAATGGCGAACTCGCGAAAGAGGCGCCCCACCACGTCGCCCATGAACAGCAGCGGTATCAGCACCGCGATCAACGAAACGGTCAGCGATAGAATGGTGAACCCGATCTGCTCCGCGCCTTTGAGAGCAGCCTGCAACGCCGGTTCTCCCGCTTCGATATAACGCGCGATGTTTTCGATCATCACGATGGCGTCGTCCACCACGAATCCGGTCGAGATGGTCAAGGCCATGAGCGTGAGGTTGTTGAGGCTGAAGTTGAGCAGATACATTACGCCGAACGTTCCCACCAGCGACAGCGGAACGGCGACGCTCGGGATTACGGTGGCGGCGAACGTGCGGAGAAACAGGAAGATCACCATCACCACTAATCCGATGGTGAGCATGAGTTCGAACTCGACATCGCGTACAGAAGCTCGAATGGTAGTGGTGCGATTGGTTAAAACCGTGACGTCCACGGCCGCGGGCAACGAGGCGCGGAGTTGGGGCAACAACTTGGTGATGCGGTCCACCACGGCGATGATGTTGGCGCCNNGCGCCGGGCTGGCGCTGGATGTTCAGAATCACGGCCGGCGCCTGATTCATCCAAGCGGCTTGCCGGATATTTTCCGCGCTGTCGATTACGGTGGCGATGTCTGAAAGAACCACCGGCGCGCCATTACGATACGCCACCACCAAGGGGCGGTAATCGGCGCTGGTAAGAAGCTGATCGTTCGCGCCGATGGTGTAATCCTGCAGCTTGCCGTCGAAATTTCCTTTGGCCTGATTCACGCTCGCGGCTGCAACCGCGATTCGCAGATCCTCCAGGTTCAGCTTGTAAGATGAAAGCGCCGTCGGGTTGGCCTGGATTCTCACGGCCGGCTTCTGCCCACCGCTGATGCTTACCAAGCCCACGCCCGACAACTGCGAGATCTTCTGCGCGAGACGCGTATCGGCCAAGTCCTCAACCTTGGTCAACGGAAGCGTGTTCGAAGTCAGCGCCAAGGTCATAATTGGCGCGTCGGCGGGATTGATCTTGTTGTAGATGGGCGGATTCGGCAGATTAACCGGAAGGAAATTGGAGCTGGCGTTGATAGCGGCTTGGACTTCCTGCTCCGCCACGTCGATGTTCAAGCTCAAAACGAATTGCAGCGTGATGATGGAGCTACCGGCGGAACTGATGGATGTCATCTGGTTCAAGCCGGGCACCTCTCCGAACTGGCGTTCGAGCGGCGCCGTGACAGAGGACGCCATTACTTCGGGACTCGCTCCCGGATAATAGGTCACCACCTGGATGGTGGGATAATCCACTTCAGGAAGGGCTGAGACGGGCAACTCGCGATACGCGACGCCACCCACCAGCAAAAGCCCCACCATCAGCAGAGCTGTAGCGACCGGTCGCTCGATGAACGGGCGGGACGGGCTCATGCGCTATCCTTTGTGGCTTGCTCCCGCGGATTTTCCGGCGGGATGTCCGCCCTTCGGCGCGGCGTTTCCCTTGCCGCCGACCGAAACTTTCGCTCCGGGCTGTAGTTTATCGACGCCGTCGATCACCACCACGTCGCCGGCCTCAAGACCGCTGTCGATGGCGGATTGGTCACCTTCAGTCAGGCTCGAGACGATGTTTCGCACATCCACCGTGTTGTCGGATTTCACTACGTAGACATACATGGAATCAGGGCTGCGCTGGATGGCGGCCGCGGGAACAATCACAACATTTCGTTTGGTGTCCAGCAACAGGCGCGCGTTCACGAACTGGTTAGGGAAGAGTTTGTCGTCTTCATTTGGGAAACTGGCCTTGAATCGAACTGTTCCGGTGGTCTGATCCACCTGGTTGTCGATGGTGAGCAGCATTCCGGATGCGAGCTTATTCTTCATATCCCGATCCCACGCTTCCACCGGGAGCTTGGCTCCGGCGCGCATCTTCTGGGTCACAGCCGGGAGATTATCCTCGGCGATATTGAAGATCACGGCGATGGGCTGAAGTTGAGTGATAGCCGCCAGGCCGTTGACATCGGCCGCATGCACCATGTTGCCTTGATCCACCATACGCAAGCCGATCCGCCCACTGAGCGGGCTGTGGATGTCGCAATACACCAGTTGCAGCTTGGCGCTGTCGATGGTGGCTTGGTCGCTCTTGATGGCGCCCTCGGATTGGCGCACGGTTGCCACCTGTGTATCGAGCTGCTGTTTGGGGATGGCGTCCTGACTCATCAGAACCTGATATCGAGTTAGATCCACCTTGGCGTTATTCAGCGTGGCTTCGTCGCGCGCCATTTGCCCTTCGGCTTGCTCCAGTTGAACCTGATAAGGGCGCGGATCGATTTTAGCCAGCAGGTCCCCGGCATGCACCAACTGCCCTTCTTCGAAAGCCACTTTGATCAGTTCGCCATCCACGCGAGTTCTGACAATGACGGTGTTGAATGCTGTTGCGAGTCCGAGCCCGTTAAGATAGACACCCATGCTTCCACGGGCGGCTGTGGCCGTCACCACAGGAATGGCGCGTGCGGCCGGTCGCGCGGCCGATTTTGTGGCTGTAGCGTTCTGGCTGTTGCGTCGGACCAGATAATAGCTCGAAAGGGCTATCACAAAAAGTACGGCAAACCAGACCCAGACCCCGCGTTTCTTTCGCGGCTGGACCGGGTTCGGCGAGCGTTTTGTGGCCGGTTCATGCAATGTCGTGGCGCGCGTTTCTGGCGTTGTCATTCGGATCGTGGACTCAACTTCGCTAGTCTTAATTGACTCTCGATTCCTCGGAGACGTTACTCATGGCGTGTGGGGCAGGTTGCCAACCTGCGCGCCGAATGGCAATCGGCGCCCGATTGCGCGGTTAACAACCGCGCGCAGGTTGCCATCCTGCCCCACAAGACGATCGCTAAGTTGTTGAAACATAGGGTGCTACGACCCCAGAAACGTTCCTTATTGATAATGTTTGACCTTCATGTTATGTCTATATAGATTCGGAGAATATCGCCATGGCCTCGACTGTCTGGAAAGGGCACCTTACTTTTGGGCTCGTTTCGTTTCCCGTGAAGCTGTTCACCGCTGCGCGCGGCGACAGCATCAGCTTCAACCAGCTTCACAAAACCGACAACTCGCGCGTCAAGCAGGTGCTTTACTGCCAGGCGGAAGACAAGCCCATTCCGCGCAGCGAAATCGTGAAGGGTTACGAATACGAGAAGGACCGTTACGTGGTGATCGAGGATGAAGACATCAAGAGGATGGCGCCATCGTCGGCGAAGGTGATGGAGATCCTCGAATTCGTGAAAACCACAGAAGTGGACCCGATCTATTTCGAAAGTTCCTTCTACATGGCGCCCGATGACGCCGGCGAGAAACCCTACGCCTTGCTCTACGACACGCTGAAAAAAACCGGCTACGTAGGAGTGGCGAAAATCGCCATGCACAATCGCGAGCACATCGTCATCTTCCGGCCGGGAACTAGCGGTCTGATGATGCACACCATGTACTTCGCCAATGAAGTTCGCAAGGTGGAAGAATTCCGGACGGACACTAGCCTGGTGAAGGAGCAGGAAGTGAAGCTGGCAGAAATGCTGGTTCAATCGCTGGCCGCGCCATTCGAACCGGAGAAATACAAAGACACTTATCGCGAGAACCTACAGGCGCTGATTGAAGCCAAGATCAAGGGTGAGGAAGTGGTGACGCCGCCGCAGGCCGAGCCTTCCAAGGTGATCGACATCATGGAGGCGCTGAAGAAGAGCCTCGCGATCGCGAAGAAGCCCGTAGCTTCGGAAGCGGAAGCACCGAAGCAGAAGGCAGAAGGCAGAAAGCAGAAAGCGGCAAGATAAGAAGAATTCAGAATCCAAGAATTCAAGAAGCCGAGGAAGGTGGTGCGGCGCCATGCGCCGTATCTCTGATCAACTCCTCGGCATAGAGCGCTCCTGCCGCTGTCTCTTCGTGCTTGAAGAAGACGTAAACGTCCTGCCCCTGGCTTAGCAACTGTTCGGCTCGCGCGGCGATCTCTTTGCGATCTTCTGGGGTGTACTCGGGCATTCGTAGCCGCGAGTAGACGAAGTTGGCCGTTATCACTTCGGGAATCGTGAGCTTTTCGGATTCGGCCAGGCACAACGCGGCGCCGTGTTTTTCGAGTAACCGATATACCGGATCAACCAGCCAGGAGACGTGGCGGAACTCGAAGGCATACCGCATATCCGGTGGAAGAGTACTCAAGAAATCGGCCAGCAATGCTTCGTCGCACTTCATGGCCGGAGGGAGCTGAAACAATACGGGGCCCAGCCGCCGCGCTGCTCGCAGCGGATCGATCGCCTTGAAAAACACCTCGGTAAATTCGGATGGTTTCAATCGCAGGATGTGCGTGATCCGCATGTGCGCCTTGAGCGGGAATACGAATCCCGCCCTCGTTTCATTGACCCAATTCTCAAGCGTCGAGACGGACGGCAGCCGCCGGAAAGTGTAATTCACCTCCACTGCGTTTAGCCGCCCGGAGTAATAGCCGAGGAATTTCTTGGATGGCAGCTTGTCGGGATAGAAATCGGGTTTCCAGCTGGCGTAAGCAAATCCGGACGTGCCGGCGTAGAGATTAGGCATGGTAATCTAGCATTCTATCTGGACGCGCGTCATCCTCAAAACTGTTGCCGCAAACCCGCGCTGCGACGGGGAGGGACCGTAAATAGCCTGTAGTGGATTTAGGGTTGTAAACGGTCTTAGGAATATCCCGGCGACGGCTTGCGCTGGCTGATTCGATTATGATACCCGCCGGTGATCTGATTCGGAAGTTAGGCAGCAGTGGGCTTTTTGCTCTGTTGTTGGGCCGTCCGGAGTCCTCCTTGGCAAGGAGGGACATTCCCGTGCGGCAATGGATCACGGACCACGACCGGGAGCAATTCCGCGCCGAGGGCCATATGGTGATACGAAATGTGGTTCCTTCAAGCATCACCCGGAACGCAGTTCGTGAGATTGCCGCCTTCGTCGGCGCGGACCTCGCTGACAGCCCGACATGGTATGGCGGCCCTCCGGAGCTGGATGGCGTTGTCCCGATGCATCATGCCCAGTCGCTCTGGGACATCCGGCAGTGCCCGAATCTCTACCAGCTCTTTACGGAGTTCTTCGGGACCCCGCGGCTCATGCTGGATATCAACCGGTGCATTTTTCGGCCGCCTGTTCGCCCGGCCTTTCCGGACGCCGGTCAGGGAACCATTCATTGGGACACCGACCCGATGGCGCCCGAAGAGCCGTCTGTGCAGGCCGTCGTATTGTTGACCGATGTTACCCGCGATGGGGGTGGTTTCCAGTGTCTGCCTGAGATTTATCGAAACCTGGACGCGTGGCTTCAAAGGTACGGGATCAAGGACGATTTTAATTTCTTCGAACCAGGGCTGAATCACTTGAAGACGACTCAAATCGCGGGTAAGGCGGGCGACGTCATTTTGTGGTCCACCAAGCTGCCGCACGGCAGTGCCGCCAATTTGTCTAGCCGGCCAAGGATCGCGGCGTTCGTTACGTTGCAGCCTCCCGACGATTATGAACAACTCCGAAACTCGCTGATGACGTGGTGGCTGACCAAACGAGCGCCCGACCAATGGCGGGGCATGCCGGGACAAGTTGATCCTGAGTCGGGAGCCCCCGCAGTGCTTTCCGAGCTAGGCTTGAAGCTGATCGGAGCGCGGCCCTGGTAGGATCGGAGGCGGAGATCCGAACGGTTCGTAGCGCATCCGACGGAGCAAGGGAAGCATCCAATACAATAGTTTAAGCTGCTGTGACACCGCAAACCCCCAAAAAACGTTCGTCCGAACGGCTGCGCGAATTGTGGCCGGATATCATGGAACTGGTCCGCCCGCGGCGCGGCATACTAGCTCTGGGCTTTCTGATGATGGCCATCGGCACGCCGTGCGGTCTGGTGCTGCCCGCATCCACGAAATACCTGGTGGACGACGTAATCGGCAAGAAACAGATTCATCTGCTGCTGCCTCTGGTGATGGTTGTCATGGCTGCCACGGTGATCCGGGGAATTACGTCGTACGCGCTCACACAACTGGTTTCGAAGGCCGGGCAGCGCCTGATTACCGAGCTTCGACGCAAAGTGCAGACGCACGTGGCTCACCTTCCCGTGGCATACTACGACTCCAACAAGACCGGGACACTGGTGGCGCGAATCATGAACGACGTGGAGGGCATCCGCAATCTTCTGGGCACGGGATTGATCGAGTTTGTGGGCGGAGTGCTGACCGCAGTGCTGGTGTTGGGCTACCTGCTTTACCTCAACTGGCTGTTGACAGTGATCGCGCTGGCAATCGTGGTGGGGTTCGCGCTGGTGCTGCGCAAGGCTTTCGGAATTATTCGGCCTATTTTTCGTGAGCGCGCCAAGATCAATGCCGAGGTTACCGGCCGTCTCACGGAATCGCTGGGCGGCGTGCGGGTGGTGAAGGGCTACCATGCCGAAGCGCAGGAGGAGGCTGTCTTTGCCGCGGGGGTTCAACGGCTGCTCGCCAATGTGCTGAAGTCCCTGACAGCAACCTCTGTTATGAGCCTCTCTGCCACCGTGCTGATGGGCGTGGTGGGCGCGCTCATTATGTACGTGGGTGCGCGGCAGATTCTCGCCGGCGCCATGACGCTGGGCCAGTTCATGACCTTCACAGCCATGCTGGCGTTCATGATCGCGCCCATGTTCCAGATCGTCGGCATTGGGACGCAACTCACGGAAGCGCTGGCCGGCCTGGAGCGGACGCGCGAAGTGATGCGCGAGCGTCCGGAGGACGAGGATCCGCGCCGCACGATTTCGCTCGCAACCATCACGGGCCAGGTGATTTTCGACAACGTCAACTTTGCTTACGACGCAGGCAAGGACATTTTGAAAGAGTTCTCTTTTCGCTCCGAGCCGGGCACGGTGACGGCGCTGGTCGGACCCTCGGGGTCCGGAAAATCCACCACCATCGGTCTGATCACGGCGTTTCATTCGCCCGAGTCCGGGACCATCCTGGTGGACGGCGTGGATTTATCCACGGTACGGCTGGATTCGTATCGCACCCAGCTTGGGGTGGTGTTGCAGGAGACTTTTCTCTTTGATGGGACCATTCGCGAAAACGTCGCCTTCGCGCGCCCCAATGCAACTGAGCAACAGATCATGGAGGCGTGCCGCATCGCTCGCGTGGATGAGTTTGCCGAGGGCTTCGAAAAAAAGTACGACACCATCGTGGGCGAACGCGGCGTCAAGCTTTCCGGCGGCCAAAGGCAGCGCGTCTCCATCGCGCGGGCGATCCTGGCGGATCCGCGGATACTGATTCTGGATGAAGCTACCTCGAGTCTCGATTCGGAGTCCGAGGCGATGATTCAGGAGGGCCTGAGATACCTGATGCAGGGCCGAACTACTTTCGTGATTGCGCACCGGCTTTCCACAATTCGCCGCGCCGATCAGATTCTGGTGGTGGAGGCGGGCCGCATCGTCGAGCAGGGCACCCACGCAGAACTTTACGCGGCCCGCGGCCGTTACTACGATTTGTACACCAAGCAGCACGGCATAGAAGCGAACCTGTTTCTGGCGCCGGGGGAGGGTGAAGAACAACCCGCCGCTGACGGAGCACGCGCTGCGCAGGCCAGTGGCACGAATGTGCTGTCGGAGGCAGTCCGGCTGCTGCGAGGATGATGTGGGGCGGACCCCCTGNNCCGACGCCCTCGTCGGCTTGTTCCCGCGTAATCAGCAGCGGGTCCTGGGGGACCCGCGCGGACCAGGGGGACCCGCGCGGACCAGGGGGTCCGCCACACAATTGGAAGAAAGCTACTTCTTTCTGATGATGTGATCCAGGCTCAACGGGCCCGCGCCGGCTGTCATCAGGTACAGAAAGATGAAGCAATACAACACCGCCAGCTCGCCGCCGTTCGAGATTGGCCAGAATCCATGCGGAAAATGCGCTCTGAAGAACGCCACTGCCATTTCTCCACACAGCAAGAATGCCACCGGACGCGTGAACAGGCCCAGCAGAATCAGCAGGCCTCCGAAACACTCCAAAGTTCCCGCCAGCCACATTTGGGAAAAGAAGTGCGCGCGGGCTCCATGCCCCATGCCTCCGAAGAACCCGAACAGCTTCTGAAAGCCGTGCAGCGAAAAAGTAAAACCGGCTACGATGCGCGCGAGCGATAGCGCATACGATTGTAATGTGCCCACGCTTTATTGAACTACATCTTGAGCAGGCTGATGTTGCCGTTCGAAGTGGTCAGGTCAATCTTCGGACCGCCCCCGCCGATGGTGCCTTCCATCCGATGTTTCGACAGCTCTCCGGGACGAATTAGAACATCGAAATCGCTGCGGACCGATCCGTTCGAATTGGTGGATGCGTGCAGGCTGGCGCCCACGTTTGCGGGCATGCGCACGGTGATCGGGCCGTTGCTGGTGGTTGCGATCACATCGTTCTGGTGCAGGGAATCTACTTGTAGATCGATGTCGCCGTTGGATGTGCTGAGTCGAATGGGGCGCCCGTTTGGCGTATCGTGCAGGCGTGCCCTAATCCCACCATTGGACGTCTGGGCCTCAAAGGAACCCTCCACGTTCTCGGCGTGCACGCCGCCGTTGGAGGTGGTGAAGTTGACATCGCCCTTGACGTCTTTCACCTCGATGCTGCCATTGGAGGAGTGAGCATCCACGTTGCCGTTTATCCTGCCCAGGTGAATTGATCCGTTCGAAGTAGCCAGGTGAGCATGACCGTCGATATCGTCCACGCGGAGAGAGCCGTTCGAGCTGGCTACGTCTTCGAGCGCCGTTTGGCGCGGAACTCGAATGACATACTTTGCGCCCATATTTCCGTGGTGTGGATCGGGCCGGGTAGTCTTTACGCGGACGGTATTGCCGGAGCTCGAAGCTTCAATGTGCATGGAGTTGAGCAGACTTTCACTTTCGGCATATTTGGTGCCTGAGATATCGACTGTGTTCTGGTCCCAACCTGTGATTTCGACCGAGCCGTTAAAATTGTCCAGAGAAAATCGGCCACCGGCGGTCTGCGGGTAGGAGTAGTGGAAGTCCTCGCGGTAGCGGGAACTGTCGCCCGCAAACACCAGCGCGCAGGCGGACAGGAATAGCAGCAGCTTTTTCATTCGGATCACCTCTCTCGGGTAAGACGCATGGCCGGCGAAATCGTTAGTCCGTTTCTCGTTTCTCGTTAGGTACGCTCGGCAACGAGAAACGAGAAACGAGAAACGTTTTTTGGTTATTCGCCGCTCTGTTGCAGGAGCTTGGCCACTAGCGCTGTCCACCCTGTCTGATGGTTGGCGCCGAGTCCCGCGCCGTCGTCGCCGTTGAAATATTCGAAGAACAGGATGTTGTCGCGGAAATGCGGATCGGTCTGAAGCTTTTCCACGCCGCCAAACGCCGGCCGGCGTCCATGTTCGTCACGTAGAAATAGATGCGAAAGGCGCCGAGACAAGAAGGCCGCGACGTCCGCCAGATTCATCTTTACACCGGATCCAGTAGGGCATTCCACCTGAAATTCGTCGCCGAAATAGTGATGATATCTCTGCAGCGATTCGATCATCAGATAATTCACCGGAAACCAGATCGGACCGCGCCAGTTGGAGTTCCCCCCAAAAGTGCCGGTGGTGGATTCGGCGGGATCGTAGGCAACGCGGTACTCCTGGCCATCGATATGCAGAATAAACGGATGATCCTTGTGATAGCGCGAGATGCCGCGGATGCCGTGAGGCGAAAGGAACTCGTTCTCGTCCAGCATGGTGGCGAGTACACGCCGAAGTCGCGACGGATGGACGATAGATAGCAGCAATCGCTGGTCCACACCGTGTCGCGTTATGGAAGCGATGTTGCCGCACAGATCCGGCCGATGTTTGATGAACCAGTCCATACGCCGCTTGAAGCCGGGAAGTTTGTCGAGCACATCCTGATCGAGCGTCGTCACGGCGAACAATGGAATCAATCCCACCAGCGACCGAATGCGCAAGGGAATTTTTTGGCCGTCGGGAAGGCGCAACCAATCGTAATAAAATCCTTCCTCTTCATCCCACAGGCCGCACTCGCCCAGCTGATTCATGGCGCTCGCGATATAAAGAAAGTGCTCGAAGAATTTGCTCGCGATGTCCTCATAGGACTGATCGTGCGGCGTCAGCTCGATCGCGATTCTCAACATGGTCAGGCAGTACATTCCCATCCAGGCGGTGCCGTCGGCCTGTTCCAGGAATCCACCGGTAGGAAGGGGCTTCGAACGATCGAACACTCCGATGTTGTCCAGACCCAGGAATCCGCCCTCGAAGATGTTGTTACCCCGCGAATCCTTGCGATTGACCCACCAGGTGAAGTTCATCAGCAGCTTGTGGAATACCGCTTCCAGGAACGGGTAGTCCGGTTCGCCGGTCAGCTTTTTCGCAATCTTGTAGACACGGTAGCAAGCCCAAGGATGCACCGGAGGGTTGACATCGCTGAACTCCCACTCATAAGCCGGCAGCTGTCCGTTCGGCGATTCGTACCACTCACGCAACAACAGAGAAAGCTGTTGTTTCGCGAAATCCGGATCGACCAGTGCAAACGGGATCATGTGAAACCCCAGGTCCCAGGCCGCGAACCATGGATACTCCCACTTGTCCGGCATGGACAGAACGTCGTCGTTGTATACGTGAATCCAGCTTCGATTCCGTCCGTGTTTGCGTTCCGGAGGAGGCGGCGGCATGGCGGGATCGCCTTTCAGCCATTCTTCGACAACGTAATGGTAGAACTGCTTCGACCACAGCAGCCCGGCCAGCGCCTGGCGTTGCACCATACGGGCATCGTCGGAAAGGCAAGCTGGACAAAAGTTGTAGAACTCGTCCGCTTCCTTGATGCGTTCGAGAAAAACCCCATCAATATCGGGCATCGGCGCCCGTCCTGCGTGCAGGCGGAAGCGCAGTACTTTCGATTCGCCGGGGCCCAGGTTCAGTTGGTACACGCCACAGGCCTTGGTGCCTCTCTCGTCGGAATTTACCGCGCCCTGTTCGCCTTGGATCAAGTAGCGGTGGAACGCATCTTTGACGAAGGGTTGCCGGTTGGGGGAATTCCACAAATGCTCGGTGTTGCTCTCGTTTTCAGTGAAGAGAAGCGGGGGGGCATCTTCGAACCATAGTTTGAAATCGCCCAGTGTCTGCTCGGAAATATGAATGGAGTGCGAATCCAGGCGGCCCAACTCCGGGCGCGGCGTGCCGTACCCCCAGCTCCAGGTATTGCGAAACCAGACAGTAGGAAGCAAGTGCAGCGGCGCGGGATCGGGCCCGCGGTTGATGACGGTGACGCGGGCCAGGATGTCGTCCGAATCGTTTTTGGCGTACTCGACGAAGATGTCGAAGTAGCGGTCATGGTCGAAGATGCCGGTGTCCATCAGCTCATATTCGGGCTCAAGCCGCGAGCGATGACGATTAACTTCCAACAATTGCTTGTAGGGAAATTCCAACTGCGGATATTTGTACAGGCACTTCATGTAGGAGTGCGTGGGAGTGGAATCCAGGTAATAGTAATATTCTTTGACATCCTCGCCGTGGTTGCCCTCGGGGCCTCCCAGGCCGAAGAGGCGCTCTTTCAGAATTGGATCGCGTCCATTCCAGAAGGCGAACGCAAAACAAAGGCGCTGGTGATTGTCGCAGATGCCGGCGATTCCATCTTCGGTCCAACGATAGGCGCGTGAACGAGAATGGTCGTGAGTGAAGTAATCCCAGGCCGTTCCATAAGCGCTGTAGTCCTCGCGCGGATTTCCCCACGCGCGTTCGGTGAGGTAGGGTCCCCATCGCTTCCAATGCTTTTTGCGGTGGCGCGATTCCAGAAGGCGTGTGCGTTCATCGTGCATCCCCTTTACCATAGCGAAGGGACTGGGGACTGGGGACTGGGGACTGGGGACTGGGGACTGGGGACCGGGGACTGCTTTCTGCTTTCTGCCTTCTGCTTTCTGCTTTCTGTCGCCTGCCTCCTGCTGCCTGCCGCCTGCTGCCTGCCTCCTGCTGCCTGCTGCCTGCCTCCTGGTCTCACGGTTTTCTTGCTGTCACTGTTCGGCAGGGGAGGCACCAGAGCAGACTGATGCTCGAGAGCTTCACCTCGGTGAGGCCTAACTGTTGAAGACCCTTGGCGTACTCGGAAGTGTGGAAGGTGTCGAAGATGGCCACCCGGCCGCCGGGTTTGAGCACCCGCGCGATTTCGCGTAGAGCTTTGGCACGTTCGGGTCCGGACTGAATGTTGTGAATCGCGAGGCTCGAAACCACTACGTCGAAATTGCTTGCCCCAAAAGGGAGCTTGCGGGCATCGGCGCTTTCAATCTTGACGCGGTTCTCCACACCCTCCGTTTTCGCGTTGCGCAGCGGCGCCTCTGGGTTGTTGCCCGAAAGAACATCGGATTGCCATGTGTCGACGCCAGTGGCTTTGCCGGTCTTGAGACGTTTTGCGGCGCCAATCAGCATTAGGCCGCGGCCGCATCCAACGTCCAGGACCGTCTCATCGCCGCGCCAGGAAAAACCGTCGAGAATTCGATCGCGCAGCTTGAGTTTCGCCACACGGCTGGACCACACCATGAACCCCGCCGTGATGAAGAAGCCCACGCCGATACAAACCAGCATGGCGGTCAGCGCTTGAGCCGTGCCGGGGCTAGTGTTGCGATTGGCAAGATACAGCACCACGGCGAAGGCGATCAGAAATCCGCCGCGGACGGCCAGACGCCGGACCAGCTTGGGAGCGTCGAGACCGTAGTCGGGTTGAGGCATGGGACGCGGGTAAATCCATAGTACTGCGGGATGGGCTCGTACCGGTGCGTGGGTTATATTACGCAACTCTTACAAAAGAGTGGCGCGATCCCGGTTAACCTGAAGTTCGAGACCAACATACTACGATGTCGACCCTTGAAGCAGTTTCAGAACTGCGCAGAGAATTCGTTCGCCGCGGCTGGAATAAAAAAGCCACCGGCCGGATCCTATTCGAGCTGCTGATCCACGCGGCGATTGCGCTTGCAGGCATGATTGTTTTCTTCGCGTTCCATCATCCCGCCCTGAAAGCAATTGGGATCTTGATTTCAGCCTTCGGATGCATGGGCGTGGGCACCAACACGCACACCTCAACCCATTACGGGACCAGCGATAAGCGCTGGGTGAATGAGTTTCTCAGTTATCTCGGGTATCCGATGTTTGTGGGCCTATCCGCTACCTACTGGTGGCATAAACATGTAACGCTACACCATCCTTCGCCGAACGTGGTGGGGGTGGACAGTGACGCCGACCTCTTGCCATGGTTTGCCATAACGGAAAGTGAAGTTGGCGCCAGCTCCGGGTTTCGACGTTTTTATCATAAGCACCTGCAATTCTGGTTGTTCCCTTTGGCTCTGGCGGTGAATTGCTTCAGCATACAGATGGCAGGGTGGGTATACGTGATTGGAAAGCTTCGCCATCCAAGAGAGCGAAAACTTTCCCACTGGATCGATGCCGGCGCGCTGGTGATGCACTTAGTGCTTTGGGTGGGCATTCCCCTTCTATTCTTGCCGCTCCCCGCGGTAGCCGCGTTCTACCTTCTGCGAAATGTTTTGTTGGGATACGCCATGTACGCCATCTTAGCCCCGGGACATTTTCCGGCGGATGCGCAGCGTACGACCGAGGAAGTCCGTCACGGCACGGATTTCTATGAGGTCCAAACGGAGGGAACCGTGAGTTTCCGGACGGGCTGGTTGGGCCGCTTCCTGTGCTCGGGCCTGGACTATCAGGTGGAGCATCACTTATTTCCGAACATCAGCCACGTTCACTACCCCGAGGTCAGTAAGGCGGTGCAAGCTTTCTGTGCCCAGCAAGGGCTCTCCTATCACTCCTACAGTTGGGGTGTGGCGTTGTGGAAAAGCTGGCAGGTGTTGAGAGTTCCGCAACAGGTTGTCGGCGAGGTTCGTTCGGTGGTTCGGGCCGCGTAAGCTTCCCGATCTCTACTCAGCGTGTGAAGGGATTCCGGCAGGCGCAGGAAACTGAAACATTCGCGTGGAAAGATCTTTCGCGCTGGCAAGCACTACCGAGACGAAGACGGTTCCGAGCACAGCCATCCAAGCTCCCAGTGGAGAGATTGCAAATGACGGGAGTCCGATTCTCAAGTAAACCAGCCACGCCAGCGTGAGCGCGCCCGCCACAATTGCTTTTCGGTATTGTCTTACGCAGGCTGACATGGCGGCCACAGCGAACGGCAAGGCGACCACCAGATCAATCAGGTAATGCTCTCCCAGGCCCAAAGTCGCGAGCAGCGTGAGCGCCAGAAATACGGTAGCCAGCCCGCGCATCCAATTCTTCGAATAACGCAGGCTCCACCAGATCAGCAATGCCCAGGCGCTGTGCAGGGATGGAACGGCATTGCGCGGTACATCGTCCAGCATGATCGGCTGCAAAGGCAGGGAGGGGGGCGGAGGATAATTCGGAAACTCCGCGCCGAAAATATGCACGGGGCCGGTTGCGGGACACACTTGATAAAAGACAAATCCCGCGATCCCGGTCACAATGAAGAGCACCAGCGGATTTGCGGGCATGCGCTGGCCGCGAACAAATAACACGAAGACCAGCAGTTCCGCCAAGGGCAACGCCGGATAAACCATGAAGCAGAGGTTTGATAGAAAAGGCGATGCGGCAAACCATCGCCCGATCACGAAGCTGGTTTGAGCACCAAGCAATCCGTCGAACCGGTATAGGAACAGGTCAAAAACACGCGGTTGAAATTGAATGATGGCAGCCAGGGCTACATTGGTGAGAATCACCAGCGCCGGGCAAAACGTGGCAACGAGCAACGGGCGAAGCGCCTCTGTAGAACGGCACGCTTTCGCCCCCAAAACCAGCATGCTGGCGAGTCCCAGGAACGCGCACGTTCCCACCAAGCCGGAACCCGGATACTGACCAAAGATTCCGCGGCTACCCACGTACGCTATCCCGAGCAAGCTAGCCAGGACTGCGGTAATCGTGGCTTCAATCCAGTGCGGCCGGTTCGCAAAGTGGACTACGGCGGCTCCGACCACCGAAAACGCGAGAAAGGGCGTGTCGGCTCCATTGAAAAGCCGAAAAGTGGCGAAGATCACTGCGATCAAGCATGCGGCGGCTAGACACCGGGCTGCGGCGTCCAGGCGCTGGTTTTTGGTACCAACTCCCACCATCAATAGATCGGATGCGAAGTGCTGCTACTTTATCCCATTAGCGGACAGCCGGTGTTCGTCCAGAGGACAAGCCGTCCTTTTCTTTGTATAACTTAGCTGTTGGCGCCTCACTTGCGAACAATCGCTGGACAATGGGTTCGTTTCTTCAAGATCTACAATATGCGCTTCGTACGCTGCTCAAGCGGCCGGCGTTCACCGTGGTCGCGGTCGGTTCACTGGCCCTGGGGATCGGAGTGAACGCCACCGTTTTTTCCTGGGTGGAACGGATCCTTCTGAATCCGACGCCTGGTGTCCCAAATGGCCGCGAGTTGGTGTCCATAAAGACGGTCGCGACTAACGGAGACCTGCTGGATTCGTCATTTCTGGATTTTCGGGATTTTCGCGATCAGGCGAAAACGCTTTCGGGTGTGATTGCGTTCAAGCAACGCCCTCTGTACCTGGGCGACCCTCCTCGGGTAGAGCGGGTTTGGTCGGAAATGGTTTCCGGCAACTTTTTCGATGTACTGAAAGTGAAACCGGTGCTGGGACGGACCTTCTCCACCGAAGAGCAGGCCGAGCGTCCAGGCGGCTCGCCGGTTGCAGTGATCAGCGAAACCCTGTGGCGCCGCCGGTTCCAGGCCGATCCGAATATCGTTGGCCGCGTCATCAAGCTCAACCAGAAAGCGTTCACCATTATTGGCGTAACTCCGGCCGTCTTTCCAGGCACGGTCAACGGCCTCAATTTCGATCTGTGGGTTCCTTTGACGATGCACGCGGAACTCACCGGTTCCTGGAACTGGCTGGACGATCGCAATTCGCGGACATTGGTGATGATGGCTCGCGTAGCACCCGGCGCGGATTTGAAGCAGGCGGATACGGAAGTGAGAGCAATCGCGAAGCACCTGGAGGCGGCCTATCCAAACACCAACCGGAATATAGGCGCGCGAGTGCTGGCCATGGCCGACGCACCTGAGGGAGTCCAGAGTGTCCTTGGCAAATTGCTGAAGGTGCTGTTGGCAATAGGCGCGGCGGTTTTGCTGATCGTGTGCGCCAACGTGAGCAATCTTCTGCTGGCACGCGCTACAGCGCGGCAAAAGGAATTCGGCATCCGTCTGAGCCTGGGCGCAACTCGATCGCGATTGTTGCGGCAGCTTTTCACGGAAGCGCTAGTGCTGGCGCTGGCGGGCGGCGCATTGGGCTTGCTGGCTGCCAGTTGGATGACGCGCGGCATCGAAGTGCTCTTGCCGGCCACGGACTTGCCAATAGCCAATATGGCGAGCGGATTAAACAGCCTGGGATTTCTCTTTACGCTCGCGCTGTGTCTGGGGACGACCATCCTTTGTGGACTTGCTCCGGCCTGGCAGACCTTTCGCCGCAAAGCTCAGGATGTTCTGCGCGAGAGTGGCCGGGGCGTTTCGGCCGGCGTGCGGTCGCGAGCGCTCGGTGGTGCGCTGGTCGTGTCCGAGATTTCGCTCGCGTTGATTGCCCTGATCGGAAGCGGCCTCTTCATCCAGAGTTTCGAGAACGCGAAAACCGCTAACCCCGGTTTCCAGCCGGAACACGTGCTGCTGGCTGGTTACGACCTGTCACAGAGCCGGTATCCGCTGGAAAAGTCCCTCACAGTGCTGCGCCGTCTGCGGGATCATCTTCTAAATGTGCCAGGAGTTCAAAACGCCAGCATGTGCGAAGATGTTCCGTTGGGTTTTTCGGCCGGCTCCTGGGAGGAAGTGGACATCCATGGCTATGCGCCGCGCCGGGGTGAAAACATGAAGCTCTATCGCAACGTGGTATCGCCCGGGTATTTCGCAACGCTCGAAATCCCGCTGGTAGCCGGCCGTGATTTCAGCGAACGTGACGATCGCCGGACGGATCGGGTGGCAGTGGTGAATGAGACCTTCGTGAAACGATTTCTCCCCGGTAGGTTCGCCCTGGGACACAAGTTCAAGGGATTCGGCGAAGAGATTACGATCATCGGGGTTGCACGGGACAGCAAAGTCCATCAGCTATCTGAGCCGCCAACGCCCTATTTCTACGTTCCACTGGCCCAGTTCTATTCACCTAGCATGGGCGTCGGGATCGAAGTACGAACGGTGGAACGGCCTGAGGCATTCGCAGCCAGGCTTCGAGCCGAGATAGAATCCGTGGATCCGAATGTCGCCATCAGCGGGACCTCGCCGTTTGTGAGTTACATGAGCGCTTCGTATTTTGCGCAAAAAGTCGGCGCCAGCCTGTTGAGCGTGCTGGGCGTCATATCGCTCGCGCTGGCAACGCTTGGACTCTACGGCGTGATGACGTACTCCATGAGCCAGCGGTCGCATGAGATCGGCATCCGTATGGCGATTGGAGCACGGCCCGGGCAGGTTCTCAAACATGTGCTGCGGGAGGGAATGCGGCTGTGCCTGATTGGGTCAGTGGCGGGCGTCGCGCTGGCGCTTGTGGTGATGCGGCTTGCATCCAGCGTCCTCTTTGGAATTGGGAGCAATGATCTGGTTACCTGTTTGGGCGCGACATCGATTCTGATTTTCTTTGCGCTGTTAGCCACCTGGGTGCCGGCGCGTCGTGCCTCGCGCATCGACCCGATTGAAGCGCTTCGCTGGGAATAGCGTCTTCGTCCAGGCAGTGACTGTCCCGCGTACGGCGAGAGCAAACACACGTGGCGGATCGGTTTGAATCTCCCACGTGGTTTGCATCGTGGGTGGTTCCGCCAGCGCTGTTTTGACCTTCGCGCGGTACTGCTTCCGAGGGACGAACTCGATGGCAGCGCCAGTGCGTGCAGAAAACAAACCTAGTACACTTGTTTTCTGGAGGTTGGGATTAAACGCCCGTGAGTGCGAACATCACCAGAAGTCACGCACGCGAGCACGTGTCACATTTGTTTTAGGTTGTAAAATGATTAAAATGCGGGAAACTGCGCTCGATTACTATCGAGGAACCGTACAGAAGTACAGCGATGAGGACGGTTGCGGCTACATCGAACCAGATCCGGAACAGGAATTGAACGATTTACTCGTCTTCCACCGCTCCTCGCTTCGCTCGCGCGCGACGCGGCTACGTACAGGGGACCGAGTGATATTCTGCGTCAACGATCCCGGACAAGGCGGGCATGCGCTCGATGTACACGCAGAGCTCGTTGAGGATGGCGGCTCGGATGAGCGAGTCACAGGAAAAATCCATCGCTACGGAGCTGAACGTGGCTTCGGCTTTCTCACGACCAAAGACGGACAACAAGCTTTCTTCCACGTAAGCTCGTTCCTTGATGACAGCGTCGTACCGGGGGTCGGCCTTGAAGTCACATGCAGGCTAGCGCGGTCCAAAAAGGGCCTTCAGGCTCAGGACCTAGCGGCTGCCGATCTCAGCCGTGAAGCCGAGACAACGGACTGGCTGGCGCAGGCGATACTTGCTCGATACGCAAGAAGATACGACGATGCAGCTCGCTTGTACGAGAAGGGCCTACTGCAGCAACCCAGCGTTCAGCTAATCCTTAGCTGGGCTGCGATGGAGAAGAACCGCAATCGGAAGCCTGCCGCGATGCGTGTTTATGAAGAGGGGATTAAGCGCATTCCGAGCAATGCCAAACTGCGAGAAGATGCCGGGATCTTAGCGGCGTCGCTAGGTGATTTCAGGGCCGCCGTTCGTCTTTTGGAGGAATCTCTTTCGATCTGTAGGCGCACCCAGCAAGGCGGCGAAAAAGGCGTCCTCCTTGGTCTGGCACGTACGCATTACCAAGTTGACACACTTCCATCACTGAGGGGCTCGATCACGTACTACGAGCAGGCTGTTCAGTTGTTTGGGAGAGGCCAGACACGACTGCCAGAGGCGGACCTGCTTCGCCTCAACATCGCACGCATCCGGACCAAGCACCACAGAGGCAATCTCTGCACCGAGTTTCTCAAGGCCGCACATTTCGAAATAGTTCGCGCTTCTCTTTTGGAGCAAACGACAGAGGGAGCTGAATTCGTAGTTCAAGTAGACAACCCAGAATTACGCGAGACATATGGCATCGCAAGTCATCTCATCGTTCGTTGCGTGTTTAAGAGCCAGGTCGTTATTTCCGACCTCGTTCAGGTAGATGAGAGTGTAAAGCGATGGGCCGAGTCAGGTCTGGGAGATGAGCAGGTAGCGTTGCTCATCGTCTCGTCCTTACCCCAAGAACTCCAAGGGTTGCTATCCGCTCGGATTGAAGATAAGCGTACCCTTCTGCCCGCACTCGTACCCCTGTCGCAGTCAGATCTCGAGACCGGCGCAGATGCGCTGGGCGTGCTGCGCGGCACCCTAGACAGATGGCTATATCGACGTGATCTCTTCGCGGGAAGCAGTCCCGTTGAAGGCAAGCGGTTCTTTGGCCGCGATAGGCCCTTAGCTCAACTACGGGATGCGATTAGTTCGGCAACTCCCACCGGGATATTTGGGCTAAGGAAGGTGGGAAAGACATCATTACTTAAGGAGGCCCAGCGCCGCGCGATTGAGCAGGGTAACGTGGTTGTATACGTCGACCTGTTGCGGGTCCCCAGCGATATTTCCGATTGCGGTTGGCTGTACTGGAAGCTGGCGGACGAACTGAAGCGGGCTATCGCACATCTCCCTCTACCGCCGTTACGCTGGCGCGTTGGTGGCGCGTTCACTGATTTTCTTGATATCCCTAACAGCTTCCCAATAGCAACAGCTTTCGACTCGGACCTAAGTAAGCTCTTGACCGTCGTACGGACTGCGCCGATTCGTCCAAGGCCGCGCGTCGTTATCCTCTTGGATGAAATTGAGCGACTGCTTCCCACCTTTTTGGGGAAGTCTGGTTTCGCCGGCTTTTTTGACTTTTTTAGTTACCTACGCGGCGTATCCCAAGAGCACAATGACTTCGTCTTAATCATTACCGGCGCGAACGCATCGATTAGCGAGGCTGCGCAGTTCGATCGCCGTGACAATCCTGTCTTTAACTACTTTAAAGAAGTGTATCTGCCGCCACTTGAATCTGCGGAGTGCACACTCATGATGAGAGAGCTCGGTCGCGGTATGGGGATTCTATTCACCTATGGCGCATACGAGTACGTATATCGTCTCACCGGCGGCCATCCGTTTTTCGCCCGCCAACTTTGCAGCTTTGTCGCAGAACGGAACAAAGAGCGACCCCTGCAAGTCTCCCGTGAGATGATCGAGGGGCTGCTAGACGAGTACCTCGACACACGCTCAGGGGATTTTCAAGAAATAGTAGAACGGTTGGACAGAGACTTTCCTGATGAACTCACGATTTGCGTTTTCCTGGCTGAAGCAGGAGGACGCCTGCCCATTGAATCGGTTCGCGGCCTCCTCGGCGACAGACTTAGCGCTACCATCAAGCACTTGACCGGGTATCAGATTGTTGCTGTGGACCGAGACTACATTTTCATTTCTATTGACTTATTGAACCGCTGGCTGCAGAGACGGTACAAGGGAAAAGATAGTAATGGGCTTTCTTAGACGCATTTTCTCCAGCAAGGCAGCGAAGACAGGCTTCCAAGCGTCCGTTCGACCGAGCGTTTGTTTTGGCCGTGAACACCTGCGCGACGCCATAATGGATGGAGCGGGACACTGCGGATGTGTACTCTTATTTGGCGGCCGCCAGTCCGGAAAGACTACGATTCTGAGAGCCGTAGAGGCCGATTTGTCCGTAGCGAGTGTCGAGCCCCACGCTAGCTATAAGGCGCAAGTTCCCGTCTACATGGATCTCATGAAGCTCCCCTACGACGCGACGCCACCTGACTTTTTTCAGCTGGCTGTGGAACTCGCGACTCGTGCCTGCGCTAGCCGCGTCGACGGTTTCAAGACCGGGGCTAATCCGCGGCGGGGCGCTGAACGTCGCACGGTTGAGGGCTTCAAGTCCGAGATGCTCCGTTTGGAAGAGGCTACGGGCGTTCAATTGCAGTTTGTCTTCTTGCTTGATGAAGCAAAGAGAGTACTTACTACGAGGTTCCCTCGTGGCTTCCAAGACAACTTGTTCGCGCTCATGTTTGGCGATGCCTCTGGCCCCTATAGTTTCGTTCTAGTAGGTGCCCAAGAATTGTACAGGCTATGCGAGGACAGTACCTCTCCGATCGGGAGCCGAGCCGCCAAACGATTCGTTTGCAACCTGAGATCGGACGCTCTAAGTGAGATCATTCGGCTGCATCAGCCAAACATCGACGACGCTGTGCTGCAGGAACGCACAGCGCTCCTTTATCACCAGACAGGCGGCCACGCAGGTCTGAGTACCGCGCTAGCGAGGCGCTTTGCGGACCTGCCGGGGGCGTCTGCAAACGATCTCGGTCCTCTCATCGAGGCTGTCCAGCGGGAGCGATCGGAGTTGTTCCAGATGTGGATACACAATTTCTCGCCGGAGGCAAGAGCTGTAGGCGAAGCGTTAATGATCAGTGGACACATGACGATTGAAGAAATGGCTGCTCATTTGAGGTCCAGTGATTTACCACCATATCGGGCGGACCGCGCGTCGGAAGAGCTTCAGTTTACTGGGGTCGCGATTGCGGACGGCAAACAGGTTGTATCGGTCAACACTATGTATATCGAGACCGCTCGAAGATACGTGGTGGCCGAACGCGGAGCGGCGTGCGAGCAGGAGCTATGGGCGCTGATCCGGGAGGCCGAAACGGGATTGCGTCAGCTGATTCGGAGCGAGTTTAATAAGAAGTGGCCAGGCTCCGCAAATGCCCAGATAAGGGCGATATTGGGGGAGCAAGCGTGGAGGGCGCTCGATGAAATGCGCGCAAAGAACGAGAAGAGTTATAGTCACACGGCTCGAACACTCTGACCGAAGTGCTAGATTGTGCTTACCTCGGACAGCTTGGCGAGCTGATGAAATCCAACAGTTCCTGGGATCTCTTTCGAGACATGTTTCGCGACAAGAGGGAACTTGAAGATATCCTGAGGGATGTCACACCGGTCCGCAACGATTTCGCTCATTTCCGCTCTGCGCCGGAGCGCGAGCTTGACCGCTGCAGGCTTCGATGTGAAGATGTACTGGCCATCATATCGAGGCGAAGTACGGCTACTTAGCTGTTAACCGTGCTGGGCCTAGTGTCACCCATGCTGTCGACGTCTGGCTTGTGCCGTAGTGACATCCTCTACCAAGCACGGCGTGAGATCGGCGTTCGGATGGCGATTGGCGACGAGCCCCGCACCACTTGCACGGCAAATCATCCGCGAAGGAATGCGGTTACAACGATCTCGTCACCTGTTTGGGCGCGACATCCATTTTGATCTTATTTGCGCTGTTAGCCACCTGGGTGCCGGCGCGTCGTGCCTCGCGCATCGACCCGATTGAAGCGCTTCGCTGGGAGTAACTCAGGACTCGAGATCGACCCCGTCGTAAATGAGGCGCAACGGCAGCGAGGCGCCGATTGAATCCATCTTCAGCTCGGCATCCAGGCCTTCATGGTCGAGCAACGTCCATGTCCTGGCGTCCTGGCGGATGTATTGCTCAACTCGTATTTTGTTTTGATCCACCAGGATGTACTCTCTCAGAGACGGGATGGTCCGATAAAGTTGGAGTTTCGGCCCTCGATCGTATAGCTCAGTGCTGGGTGAGAGAACCTCGAAAATCACGACGGGATTGAGAAGAACGTCCTTCTGATCGTCCGCGAGCAGCGGCTTCCCACAAACCACGGAAACGTCGGGGTACGCGTACATGCGAGGCGAAACCCGAACGCGCAGGTCGGAATTGAAGGCTTTGCAGTTGCTGCCGCGCAACATCGCGCGCAGCTCCGCATAGACGTTACCGTGCAAATCGGCATGGCGTGGCGATCCGCCCGACATCGCGTACATCACACCATCCAAGAACTCGCTCTTGAACTCAGCCGCGCGCTCGATGGCTAGGTACTGCTCTTCCGTAAGCTTAGAAACCGGACTCGACGCCATGGGCACCTGTTGGCAGTTTAGCATCCACGGGATATTATCGATACCCGCGTAATTTTACGCTCTCCCTCCACTTGAGGCGCAGGGTCATTTGACGCACTCCGTCGGCTGGGAGCTTCCAATCCTAGAATTTGCCGCAACATGCCGATGCCTTTGCCTGGGTCGCTGAATTGCTGACCTGCGTAAGCATGAAGGATTTTCTGCGCAACGCGGAACATCTGGTTCGAGTAGTACTGCTGCTGGCCTTGGGCGTCATGGCATTCCTGCTTCTGAGACACGCCGTTATCCCGCGCGACTTCGGCAAATACGGCCACTTTCGGCCCGCATCCATGGACGACGTTCGAGCGCGTCCCATCAAATTTGCCGGCCACGAGGCCTGTGAGGCTTGTCACGCAGACCAGGTTGAGACGAAAAATAAGGGCAAGCACGCCAATGTCGGGTGTGAAGCTTGTCACGGACCGCTGGCGCGGCACGTTGAGGATCCCGGCTCCGTTGTACCAAAGCTTCCCGACACTGCCGTACTCTGCGTGCGCTGTCACGAAGCCAATTCCGCCAAACCCAAGAGTTTTCCGCAGGTGGTCTCGGCGGAGCACTCGTCCGGGCTCCCCTGCAATACCTGTCATAAACCTCATAACCCGAAAATAGCGAGCGAGAAGTAGCCATGGAAATGACCCGGCGTGAAATGCTTCGAAAGTCCGGCAAGTTTATCCTCTTGACTGGAGCGGCCGCGACCGCGTTTGAGTACGTGCTGGCTGGCAAGGCCGAAGCATCGCCCAATTACGAGATCACCAAGCACTGGTGGGCCATGATCATCGACGTGGACAAGTGCATCGGATGCGGCAACTGCGTGCGAGCCTGCTCCGAGGAAAACGATGTGCCCGAAGGCTATTTCCGCACCTGGATCGAACGATATCACGTGGAGGGTTGGGACAACGCACATCCGGAAGTGGACTCGCCCAACGGCGGCTTTGACGGATTTCCCGACAACCACAAAGGCGAGAAGAGTTTTTTCATCCCCAAGCTGTGCAATCACTGCGCGGATTCGCCTTGCACGCAGGTTTGCCCGGTGGGTGCTACGTTTACCACGCCCGACGGCGTGGTGCTGGTGGACGAGAAGTATTGCCTGGGTTGCCGCTATTGCATTCAGGCCTGTCCATATGGCTGCCGCTTCTTGAATCCCAAGAAGAATACCGCCGACAAGTGCACGCTCTGTTACCACCGCATCACACAGGGTCTGACCACGGCTTGTTGCGAAGCCTGTCCGACCAGCGCAAGGGTGCTGGCCGATTTGAAAAATCCGAAAGATCCTGTTCACGAATTCTTGCGCACTCACAGCGTGCAGGTGCTGAAGCCGCACATGGCGACGGGGGCCAAGGTGTTCTACAAGAACCTGGACGGATCGGTCCGGTAAGGAGAAAGACACATGCTTAACCTCATCCCCGGCGTGGAAGGCTACATGTACCCGAATGAGATCGAGCTGCAATGGAGTCTGCTGATCGTCCTCTATCCGTACATCACCGGCCTGGTGGCGGGCGCCTTCATCCTGGCGTCGCTCGAGCGGGTCTTCAAGGTGGAGGAGGTGAAACCCACCTATCGTCTGGCGCTGCTGACCGCGCTGGCGTTTATGCTGGTAGCGCCGCTGCCGCTGCAGCTTCATCTAGGACATCCGGAGCGATCGTTCGAGATGTATCTCACACCCCACCGATCTTCCGCCATGGCGATGTTCGGTTTCGTTTACCTCTGGTACTTGATGATCGTTTTGCTGATGGAAATCTGGCTCGACTATCGCAAGGAAATCGTGGGTTGGGCTGAGTCCTCCACTGGCGTCAGAAAGTGGATCTATCGAATATTGACCTTGGGCTCGCGCAATGTCAGCCCCGCCGCGCTTCGGGTGGACGACAAAGTGGGCTATTTCGTCACGCTAGTCGGTATCCCCTCCGCGTTTCTGCTGCACGGCTACGTTGGGTTCATTTTCGGGTCGGTGAAAGCGAATCCGTGGTGGTCGTCACCGCTGATGCCGGTGGTTTTCATCTTTTCCGCCATGGTTTCCGGTATCGCCGCGGTGCTGTTGTTGTATATGCTGACGTCCAAGCTCAGGAAGATGACCATCGATATGCGCTGCGTGGACACCATTGCGCGCTATCTGCTGTATGCGTTCATCATAGATTTTTCGCTCGAGATGTTGGATCTGGTCCATCGGATTTACGAAGCCGATGAGTCCCTGCGGGCTTTGGATTTCATGGTGCACACCAAGCTGTATTTCTCTCAGGTGATTCTCCAAATCTTCGTGGGAACGCTGGCGCCTATCGCACTGCTGGGTCTGACCCAGGTGTGGAAGTTCGCCGAAGGCGCGCGGAAAAGCATTTACGCGGCTGCGGGTTTACTGACGCTCATCGGTATTTTCGCCATGCGCTGGAACGTGGTGATCGGCGGCCAGCTATTCTCGAAAAGCTTTCTCGGATTCACAAGCTACAAAATGGAGTTCGCAACGCGCGAGGGCCTGCTCCCCGGCGTGGCGCTGATGGTATTGCCGTTCGTGATTCTATGGGTGCTGGTGAAGCTACTCCCGCCCTGGCCAAAAACAGCATAGTGTAAGGGCAAGTTTCCGGCTTGCCGCGAGGAGGACGCCATGAACGGGCCTCCAACCGAAATCGAGACCCGACAGCTCGCAGAGTTGATCCAAGCGATCGACGACCTGCGCCGGCGAGTAGCCGCGTTGGAGAGCCAGTCCCTGCCCGCGGCGGCAAGCGTGGCTCCGCCGATGGAATTCGCCCCGACCTTGTCGCCTCCCGATTCCACCGGACTTCTGGCCACCCTCGGGCGCCTCCTGCTCGGAATCGCGGGAGCTTATCTGCTACGAGCAATCACCGAAGCGGCCCTGCTTCCACAACTGGCCGGAACATTGGCGGGGCTGGTATACGCCGGGGCGTGGCTGGTTTCAGCGGCCCGCGTCACTTCGGCCAATCGTCTGGTCGCCGCTTTCCAAGCCCTGACCGCTGCGCTCATCGCCTGCCCCCTGGCTTGGGAAGCGACTATTCGATTCCATACGCTCACGCCCGCGGGCGCGGCAGCCGCTCTCGCACTTTTCATTATCTTGGGACAAGTGGTGGCTTGGCGGCGCGATCGTGACGTAATTGCCGGCGTGGCTGTGTTCGCGGGTTCCGCCACTGCGCTAGTTCTCATCGTCGCCACGCTCAATCCAGTCCCGTTCGCTATGGCGGTGCTGGTTGCGGCCGCAACCATCGAGTACGGCGCATTTCGCGATCATGCGCTGCCACTGCGTTGGATGATCGCGCTCACCGCCGATTTTTGCGGGTTCCTATTAATCTACGTAGCCACGCGCCCGCAGGGCTTGCCCGACGGCTATGCGCCGGCTCCCATTCCCTTGGTGATCGCGATTCAAATCGCGCTGGCGGCTATCTACGCGGCCAGCACCCTCGCTCGAACACTCGGCCGCGGACTTCCGATCGCCTGGTTTGAAATCGCGCAGGTTGCAATCAGCATCGCGCTCGCCCTTGCATGCGGATTGCGAGTGGCCCATGGATCAGGACTCGTCGCAATGAGCGCGGTTTGCCTGGCCGCCGGCGTGTGCGGTTACGTAGTGGCTTTTGGCATAAAAACCATACCGGGCCGCAGCTTTCACGCTTACGCTGTGTTTGGCGTTCTGATGCTCTCCTTCGGATGCCTCTTGATCTTCCCGACGATGATCCTGACTACCCTTTGGTGCATGTTGGGGCTGGCCGCTACCGCGTTCGGTGAGTACACTCGTTTCAACACGCTTCGGATGCATGGAGCGTTCTATCTGGTGGCGGCCGCGGCGGCATCCGGTTTGCTCGCCTACTCGACCGGGACCATGACCGGCGACTTTTACCAGGGTACGCCGCCGTTGACCGGCCCCGGGGTGGTCTGCGCAATCTCAGCCGCGCTTGCTTACGGTCTGGTTCTTCGCTTGCGGCGAGCCCGCATGCCACTTTCGATGGAGCGGGTGCCGGCAGCCATTCTGGCGGCGCTCGCGTGCTGGAGCATGGTGGGTCTGATAGCCGGTTGGATGACCGCGACTGGCTTGGATGCATCGCTCATGAGCACGATCCGCACGGGTTTGATCGCCGCGGCTGCAATCGGGCTGGCTTGGTTCGGATCGCGCCGGAATCTGCGGGAATTGATCTGGATTCTCTATCCCTGGATGATCTTCGGATCGCTCAAGCTATTCGCCGAGGATTTCCGCCAAGGCCGTCCAGCCACGCTGTTCGTCTCTTTGCTGCTGTACGGAGGCACGTTGGTCGCGCTTCCTCGCCTGCTGCGCCGAGCACCACCAGCGCGCCTTGATCTATCCTAGAGGGAAGGTCACTCCGAATGAACGTCCCAAAGCTGTTCACTGTTTCTCTTGTATTTTTGGTCGCGGCCAGCCTCGTGTGCGCGCAGCAACCAAGCCCGCAGGATCATCCCGCCGCGACGTTCGGCAACGATAACCCCAAAAACAGCAAGCCCTCCAAGCTAAGGACCATTTTGGGCACAGTGAAGGATCAGGCCGACAACCCGGTTCCAGGGGCCATCGTCCAGCTTAAGGATCTCAGGACATCCAAAGTAGTGGACTTCGCCACCAAGGATGACGGCAAGTTCTTGTTTCGCGACTTGAGATTGGATGTTAACTACGAGCTGGTGGCCAAGCGCGGCGATCTGGCAGCGCCGCCGAAAAAAGTGACCATTTACGATACGCGCAACCAAGTGATCCTAACTTTCAAACTGGAACCGCCGGCGCCGGCCGAAAAACAGCAGTAACCGGGCCTCGGGTGCTATACTCGTGATTGCACCGGTTTCGGCCGGCTGCGAATTTCCATTCGGGGCGTGGCTCAGCCTGGTAGAGCGCCTGGTTCGGGACCAGGAGGCCGGTGGTTCGAATCCACTCGCCCCGACCAATTCTTTCAATAATTTACAGGCGGTGGGCGCAAAAACAGCCCACCCATTTGCCCACCCACATCGCATTGCTTGGCGAATCGAAGGTACGTATACTGCGGTCATGGCAGAGAACGCTACCACGCCTTTCGGTTCCGGCCAACCGCTTCAGAGCAGCACGAACCCCCTTGGCCAACCTCTCGATTTCGATGTCAGAGGTCTCGGGCGCCGCGTGCCCCGAACGGATGCGCCGGAGGGGTGGGTGAAAAAGATCGAACGCCGCGAAGGCAAAGTATGGGTGGGGTTTTTCCATCTCTGGACGACAGACGCGAACAGTCAACGCGTGCGCACCAAGAAGGAAAAGACGCTCGGACCGGTTTCGATGCCAAAACACGAGGCACAGGAGAAGTTGGCCGAGTACATCGAAGAATACACCGGTAGGGTCACAAAACAAGGCAGCTCGATCACCACGTTCACCGAGCTGTGGAATGTTTTCTGTGCCGTGAAGTCCGGCCGGTGGTCGAAGAAGACGAAGGAAGATCTCCGGTACCTTTTTGCAAAACATGTTCTTCCGATCGTGGGGAAGCAACCGCCGCGGGAAGTCACGCTTACATCGCTGCAGTTGCTTCTCAACAAAATGGCGGAGGATGGCTATCGCAAATCCGCTGTCGGACAAGTTCGCACGTACATCAAGGCTTGTTTTGAGTACGCCGTGGACGAAGATCTTATCGAGAAGAATCCGGCGCGGAAGGTCACGATGCCGAACATACAAAAAAAATCCTGCGAACGCTTTCTGAGTGTGGATGAACTTCGTGCCCTCCTCTCCCAAGCGTCGCCTCGTGAGCACGTGGTCTTACGGATTCTCGCCGTCTGCGGCTTGCGGCCAGCAGAGATCCTCGTATTGCGGATTGAAGATTACGAGGGGACGCAACTTCGGATCGACGAAGCCCTCAAGGAGCGCCAGAAAGGAGAGGATCGGATCGGCGCGACAAAGACAGAGGAGAGCGACAACTACGTGCCAGTGCCGCCCGATCTCGGACGTGAGATTGAAGCGTGGATTGCGGGGCACCCAGACCGCAATAATCCTCGCGCGTTCCTCTTTCCAAATCCAGCCGGAACGGCGTTCAGCGTTGGCAACTATTTGAAGCGGCGTTTGAAACCATTGGCGGAGAAGGTTGGAATCCAAGATCTGACCCATCAGGCATTCCGGCGTACCTCTTCCACGCACATGCAGAACCACGCCAACGTCAAGGATATGCAGCGTCACCTCAGGCATACCGATCCCCAAACTACGCTAAAGCATTACACCAAGGTCATCCCCGAGAGCTTGCGCACGGCCGTTGCTGCTTTGGACGCACAGATTACTGGCTCGCCGGGCAAGGCCAAATGACCGCGATCAAGTCTCTCCCTCGTTAGACCCATCTATTGTTGGGGTACCTAGTGCATAATGCACTGGCCATTCGGAACGAGTTGCATAAGCTTCATCGGTTACCCGCGAAACCCTGCTGATTTTCAAACAGACCTACGACGGCCCAGCCCTCCGTTCAGATACACCGCGGCAGACGCCTCCCGCAGACCGCCGGGAGATGCTCAGTTGACAGAACTTTGTCTTTACCTTAAATAGAAGGCATGTCCAACGATCAGTGCGAATGGGGTAAGCCATGCAACGTTTAAATGGAGGAGACCACGGAGACTTCTTACCGGCTGTCGCCACCGACATCCGGCCCATACGTCAGCTCGTTAAAGCGAGGGACGTCGCGAAGAAACTGGGGGTCAGCATTTCATGGGTTGTCCAGCACGCCTCAGGTAAACGCAAGCCGTATCTTCCGGCCGTGAAGATGGGGCCTGGCAGAAGCCCCTTGAGATTCGACCCGAATGACGTCGAGAGGTTCATTGATGAGTGCCGACGTATTGCTGGACAACGCGCAGGACATGCCAGCAGGTGAAATCGAAGTGTGATTTCTAACGAGTTGCGGACATGGAAACTATAGCCGACATCCTGACCGAACTCCTATTGAAACGGCAGCTGCTATCGGGAGGCTGGAGTTTCCTCGGTTCCCGGCAGAGCAGTGTTGAGGCAACATCGCTGGCGGTTCTGGCGTTGGGCCTCGACACTGAGGATGCTCGAAGATCGGGAATTGCACACCTGCTGTCCGCCCAGCGAGCGGACGGTAGTTGGCCGGCGTTTCTCGGAGATTCGGAGGGGAGTTGGGCGACGGCACTGGCACTGTGCACGCTCAACACAACGGGAGACCTCGCTGCAGCTCGCGAAAAAGCCCTTCGCTGGCTCGATGCCGAGCGGGGCCGAGAGGGCCACTGGTTTTGGCGGTGGAAATTCAAAACAGTCGATCGCAACGTTCGCTTCGATCCCGACAAGTATGGGTGGCCGTGGATTCCCGGCTCTGCAAGCTGGGTCATCCCCACAGCGTTCAGCGTCATCGCAATCAAGCAATTCACGGTCTGCAATCGATCCGAGGCGTCCGAGAAACGAATCCATCTGGGCGTCGATATGC
This sequence comes from Bryobacterales bacterium, assembly GCA_003162425.1. Lineage (GTDB taxonomy): Bacteria > Acidobacteriota > Terriglobia > Bryobacterales > Bryobacteraceae > Palsa-89. Next base: position 42,464 of record PMOK01000173.1, read on the forward strand.
TTCTGGATCGTGCGTGCATCGACGGAGGTTGGAACTCTGGAAACAGCGTCGTGTACGGGGTGCCGCTACGCGCTCATGTTGAGGCGACGGCAATCTCGCTGTTGGCGCTGCAGGACGAGCCACGAAGTGAGCTGACTCAAAGAAGCCTGGTGTGGCTAAAGAAAGAGGCGGACAGCGTCGATTCTGTTTCCAGCCTTGCGTGGTGCATTCTCAGCTTGTTCGTGTACCAAGAGTCCGTCGAGGCTCTCAAGAACAGGCTGGCGACGATCATGGGAGACGGTCGCGAGGTCCGGAACAATGCAACTCTCGCCACCGCGCTTCTCGCGCTGAAGTGTGGCGAGATGATTCATCCGTTCGTGGTGCTGCGATGAAGCTCGATCGGCGACGATTCCTTGGTTCTTCAGTGAGTGTGGCCGCGACAGTGGGGATGAC
>PMOK01000107.1 GCA_003162425.1 Bryobacterales bacterium
CCGCTATGAATAATGCCAAATCCATCGTGGCGCACGCACTCGTGCGTGCCGCGTCGGCACTCATGCCGACGCTTGGTTTGCTTGTCGCGAGCCAATGTACTACTAGACCTGAAAATCTTTGCAGCCTGCGAAGATTTGTGGGGCGGACCCCCTGGTCCGCGGCCGACGCCCCCGTCGGCCCGGCTTTGGTTGCGGCTATGCTGCTCTGCGGGGCAGGCGCTTTCGCCTGCCAACCGATTTTGAAGCAGCGATGATATACGATAGGGCTATGCGGATAGCTCACGGCGCAGTGCTGCTTGCATGTGCGGCGCATTGGGCGGAGGCGGCGCCGGTCAGCTTTCAGAAAGTCATCCGCCCGCTGCTTGAAGATCGCTGCGCGATGTGTCATTCCGCTGATGCGCGGACCAGCGGCTTCGAAGTGACGAGCGTCGCCGCACTGCTCAAGGGCGGTGACAAAGCAGGCGCCGCTGTTATTCCAGACAAACCAGACGCGAGTCCGCTGGTTGAGTACCTCACCGGCAAGCGCCAACCTCGAATGCCGAGAGAATTGCCAGCGCTGAGTGCCGCCGAAATCGGCGTGATTCGGAATTGGATTGCCGAGGGGGCGAAAGACGATTCGCCGGCTGATACGAAATCGGCCGCGGCAGGCAGCCGTCCTCTCTCGGACTCAGAGAAGCTGCTCAATCAAGCGCTGTTCAGCGCGAATGCCGAGCAGTTGATGATTCTGCGGCGCAACCTTCGGCTGAAGTATTTGCCAAAGCCCGCGGAGCCGCCAACCACAGGGGACGCCAATCCGATCGATCGTTTCATCCAAGCCAAGTGGCAAGGAAAGCAAAAGCCCGAGCTATCGAGTGATGCTGAATTTCTGCGACGCGTCTATCTGGACGTGATCGGCGTGATCCCCACTATCCAAGAAGCGCAAACGTTTCTTGCCGATCGCACTCCCGCGAAGCGCGAAAAGCTGATTGACGCTTTGCTCGCGCGCGATGCCGACTACGCCGCCAACTGGACCCCGTTTTGGGAAGAAGCCATCGCCAGCACCGATACCGGAGTGGTGGGCGGAATCGTCCGGCATGGCAATTATCAAGAATGGATTTACAACAGCTTTCTGATCAACAAGCCGTACGACGTGATGGCTGCGGAACTGATTGATCCGTTCATGCCGAACTACCAGAAACCGGTCCCGGAAAAGATGAACGGCGACTATTCCGTATATCCATCCTTCGTCTTGAATTCGGACCATATCGAGACCATTCAGACCGCGGCCAACACGGCGCAAGTGTTTTTGGGTACGGGGATGAAGTGCGCGAGCTGTCATAACCATTTTCTGAATGGCGAATGGCCGCAAACACGCTTCCTGGCGTTCGCTAGCCTCTTCGCGGCGAAAGATCTAGAGGTGATTCGGTGCGAGGCTCACAGCGGCAAATTCGTTACCGCAGCGTTTCCATTTCGCCTGCCCGACGTTCCGGATGACGTACCGGCCGATGTCCCCTCGCGATTGCATAGGCTGGCCCAACTTCTGACCGACCCGATGGACGATCGTTTCTCAAAGACCATCGTCAATCGGCTATGGAAGCGCTACTTGGGTCTCGGATTGTTCGAGCCGGTGGACGATTATCGCGCCGACCGGCCTGCCAGTCATCCCGAGCTGCTGGATTGGTTGGCGTACGATTTCATGCAGCACGGCTACGATCTGAAGCACACCATCCGCCTAATCCTGACCAGCCGAACATATCAACTCAAATATGATCCCGCCATCGAAGATCATTTTGATATCGGAAAGCCGTCCACGCCTCGATATTTCCGGTCGCCGTCTCTGCGCCGTTTGACCGCCGAGGAGCTTCTGGACAGTATCCAAGTTGCCGCGCTCCAGAAGCTGAATCCAACCGAGCGGCTTTATAAGCAGCCGTCGTCCACGGATTTGACAAGAGCGCTAGGACGTCCCGCTGCCCGCAATGAGGTGAGTACCGGCCGTCCGGAAGATGTCGCGGTGGTGCAGGCTCTGGAGTTGCTCAATGGCCAGGAATTTCACGATCGCGTATACAACGCGCAAATTCTGAAAGAGTCGCCCACCGTGGAGCGATTGTATTGGGCCGTGTTCAGCCGTCCGCCGACGGCCGCGGAGATCCAGGCTAGTGAGGAGTTCTTGAAGAACAATCCAGGTTCGGAAGGGTTAGGCGACATGCTGTGGGCAATGTTCTCGAGCCCTGGTTTTGCTTATGTTAACTGAGGCCGATCAATGCCGTTGAGCCGTCGGGAATTTATCGCAACCGGAGTTGCCGCAGCATCGCTATACGGCGGCGAGAAAATTACGCCCAAGGCCGATTCCATCATTTATATCTGGCTGCCTGGTGGCATGGCGCAGACCGATTTATGGGATCCGAAGAAATTCACGCCCTACGTTGCGGGGATGAAGGGCAGCCAGATCCTGGGAACATGCGAGAAGATTCCAACATCTGCCGACGGAATCTTTCTGGGCGCGGGCCTGGACAACATGGCGCGCGTGATGAACCGCGGGGCCATCTTGCGCACGCTATCCAGCGAGACGAAATTCGGCGCCGTGCACCTGAAGGCGCAGTATTACGCCAACACCGGCTATTTGTTTCCCTCCGGTGTGAAGGCGCCCAGCATCGGTTCTATCGTGGGACGCACGCTGGGCCGGCGAAATCCTCAAATCCCCGCCTATATTTATATTGGCCGCGACGTGGACACCAGCGACGAAGAAAAGCTGTTCATCAGCGAATACATTGGTCCAGGTTTCTACGGCGTCAATCACGCGCCATTCATGATTCCGGAACCCGCCAAGGGGCTCGCTACGCTGAATGCCGTGGCGGGCATGAAGATGGACCGCCTCGATCGCCGCCAGCAATACCTGGAAGCCATTACAGGCCTCTCGCAAAAGGCGCTGCTCGAATCCAACAAAGCCAGCGATTACATCAAAGTGATGGAAGACGCACGCGCGATGATGGATTCGCCGGTAAAGCGCGCCTTCGATTGTCGAGCCGACGAAAAACCCGAAGTAATCGCGGCCTATGAGCCTGAGATCGCCGAAACCGCGCTGCTCGACCCGGCCTATTTTCACGGCAATCGCTTCTCTCACGGGCTATTGTTAGCGCGGCGTTTGGTGGAGGCCGGCGCGCGCTTTATTCAAGTGGAATATCAGTACGGCCCTTTTAAAGGCTTCGATATGCATGAAAGCGGCCAGCGGCGCATGGTGGAGATGAAGAAGCAGATCGACCGGCCCATCGCGCGGCTGATTCAGGATTTGGACGAGCGCGGTCTTCTGGACCGCACGCTGGTGGTGATCGCCACCGAGTTCGGACGCACCATCGCCTCAGCTCCCGCGGCCGGGCAGGAGCCGGACGGATTCGCGGAACGCAACACGGGCGAGAAGTTGGTCATCGAAAACGAGAAGATGTACGGATTCCACGGCCACTTCAGCTCTTGCAGTTGCATGCTGTTCTTTGGCGGCGGATTCAAGAAGGGCTTCGTCTACGGGCGCACGGCCGATCAGCATCCACTAGAGCCAGTCGAGAAACCGGTGGCGCTGATCGACGCGTATGCGACCATTTTCAAGGCGCTCGGAATCCCCGCGAATACAAACTATGTCACTGAAGGCCGGCCGTTTTATGTAACCAACAACGGCAAGGGAAAAGCCGTCGATGAACTGCTTGCTTAAACTCTCCATCGTACTCCTCGCGGCAAGCGCCGCTGGTTACGCTACGCCCGTCCATCTCCGCTGCGAGCATCTGAACACTCCACTTGGCATCGATGCTTTGCATCCACTCCTCTCCTGGCAGAGCGACAATACGGAACGCAACTGGCATCAGCGCGCCTACCAGATTCTGGTGGCAACCAGCACCGCGCGATTGAGCGCGCCGGATGTTTGGGACAGCGGGAAGCAGAATTCGTCGGAATCGAACGGCATCGTCTACGGAGGGCCGAAACTCGAATCGCGCCACCGCTACTACTGGACCGTGCGCGTCTGGGATGCGGCCGGCAAGCAATCCGAAGCCATACCAGCCTGGTTTGAAATGGGCCTGCTCGCGAAATCCGACTGGAGCACCAAATGGATCAGCCGGAAGGATACAGAACAAGAGGCGGATCGAGCCGCCATGCGATGGATCGGCGTTGAGGGCGGGGATGCAGGCCGGTTCCGATTGAATTTTGATGTCGCTCAAACGCCGCGAGATGCTGTTCTGCTGCTAACTGCTCGCGGCAATTGGAAAGCGAGCATCAATGGGCACGAGGTTGCCAATTGGCGCGACTGGCAGGAAGTAGAGCGGATCGATATCGGCGATTTCTTGGCAACCGGAAAGAATTGGATCGAAGTGACGGTGGCCGAGGCAGGGAAAGCTGCCGGCCTCGCCGCATTAGTCAAGCTCACGCGCGCGGACGGAACCCTGGAGCGGATTTCCACCGATCGCTGGGAGGCGTGGCGTTGGATGTCCATCGTTGGCGGGGTCAAACACGAGCTGTGGACACCGGTGCCGGTAATCGCTGATCCGGACAGGATGTATCTTCCCGATCCCGCTGCACTGTTCCGCAAACCATTTACCATCGACAAGCCCGTGCGCAGCGCCAGAATCTACGCCACCGCACTCGGCAGCTACTGCCTGTTCCTGAACGGCGCGCGCCTCGGCAAGGATCTTCTCACTCCAGACTGGACCGACTATCGAAAACGAGTCCTCTACCAGACCTACGACATCACTAAATCCATCGCGCGCGGCAACAACGCCATCGGCGTAATCCTCGGCGATGGCTGGTACGGAAGCGGCCTCGGCTGGAATGGACTGCGCTTCAACTTCGGGCCGCCACCGCTGCGTCTCATAGCGCAAATCGAGATTGATTACACGGACGGCCAGCATCAGACCATCGTGACCGACGGAACGTGGAAGACCAGCGCGTCGCCGATCCTGCGATCGGAACTGTACACGGGCGAAACCTATGACGCACGGCTGGAGCAGCCTGGTTGGGACACGGCGATATTTCAGGACGCTGCGTGGACCGCGGCCGCGATTTCTGACGCGCCGCCGGCAGTTGTTTCGAGCCAAATGTCGTCCACCATCCAGGTCACGGAAAACATCCTGCCCAAGAGTGTCGCTTCCCCTGCGCCGGGAGTTTTCATCTTCGACATGGGCCAGAACTTGGTGGGTTGGGCAGGCTTGAAGGCTTCGGGTCCAGCTGGAACCAAAATACGCCTGCGCTTCGCCGAGATCCTCAAGCCCGACGGCAACATCTATCGCGACAATCTACGCGCCGCGGAAGCCATCGACACGTTCATCCTGCGCGGCCGCGGCGCGGAATATTTTGAACCGCACTTCACCTATCACGGATTCCGCTACGTCGAAGTTACCGGCTATCCTGGAAAGCCGCCGACGGACGCCATCACTGGCCAGGTCTTCCACACCGCGAACGAGTTCACGGGAAAATTTACCAGCTCCAGCCCGATGCTGAATCAGCTTTGGCGCAATGCACTGTGGAGCGAGCGCGGGAATCTGGAGAGCGTGCCCACGGATTGCCCGCAGCGTGATGAGCGGCTGGGCTGGATGGGCGACGCCCAGGTTTTTTGGCGCACTGCGTCCTTCAACATGGATATGGCCGCGTTCACGCACAAATGGATGCGCGACGTGGTGGAGGCGCAATCCCCTGCGGGCGCTTTCGCGGACGTATCGCCGCGCGTGGTTGACGAGGCTGACGGCGCGCCCGCGTGGGGAGACGCCGGAGTGATCATTCCCTGGACCTCCTGGCAGCAGTACGGCGACACGCGCATCATCGAAGAGAACTGGGAGCCGATGGCGCACTGGATGGAGTACATCGGAAGCGCAAATCCCGACGGAATTCGCAATCAGCGCCGCAACAATGATTTCGGCGATTGGGTTCCGGCGGAAAGTGAGACACCGAAGGATTTGATTGCGACCGCCTATTGGGCCTACGACGCGAACCTGATGTCCCAGATGGCGCGCGCCTCCGGGAAAGAGGCAGATTCGAAGAAGTATACTGCGCTTTTTGATAGCATCCGCGCCGCGTTCCAGAAACAATTCATTCGCGCGAATGGCGAGGTAGGTAATGGCAGCCAGACTTGCTACGCTTTGGCGCTCCACATGCACCTGCTGCCGGATTCGCTGAAGGCGATGGCGATGGATCGCTTAGTTGCAGATATCGAAAAGCGCAATTGGCACCTCTCCACGGGATTCGTCGGCACTCCTTACTTGCTGTCGGCCCTTAGTAACAACGGGCATGCCGATGTGGCCTACCGGTTGCTGCTGAACGACACGTATCCGTCATGGGGCTACATGATCTCGAAGGGCGCCACCACCATCTGGGAACGTTGGAACGGAGACGTCGGCGATCCCAGCATGAATTCCTACAATCACTATGCGTTCGGTGCGGTGGTGGAGTGGCTGTATCGGCATGTCGCAGGCATCGACACGGCCCCGGATTCACCGGGATTTCAAAAGATCGAGATTCATCCGCTCCCGGATGCACGGCTCAATCGCGTGCATGGCGAATACGATTCGATCTACGGCAAGATCATCAGCGATTGGCGAAGCCCGCCTGGCGGCCAATTCACCCTGAAGGTGACTATCCCGGCCAACACCACGGCGATCGTATACTTACCGGCCGGTCCGAACAGCCACGTGACGGAAAGCGGCAAGCCGGTGGAGACTCAGAACGGGCCGGCCGGATTTGTGACTGCGGCGATCGGTTCAGGGTCCTACGAATTCCACGTGAATTGAGAGCTAGGAGCCCTCTGACGGGACTACTGGTATCCCGTAGTATCATGAAATTGGAATTTGAGTGGCACGAGGCCAAGGCCGAGGCGAACTTGCGGGCCCACGGTGTGAGCTTCGAGTTTGCCACGAAAGTATTTAGGGATGCGTTCGCTATTGAACGCCTTGATGAGCGTGAAGACTATGGCGAAGAACGCTTCGTAATCGTCGGTATGGCAGAAGAGGACGTTCTCTTGTTTGTGGCCTTTACCGAACGCGCGGACCGTATTCGAATCATTTCAGCCCGGAGGGCAACGCAGGATGAACAAGACGACTATTTCCGGCAAAATGCCTAGGCCGATGTCTCCCGAAGCGATCGAGAGGGCCGCCCGTGCGGATCGTGATGCGCAACCTTTGACGGCGACCGACTTCAGGCACATGAAGCGGACGCCGCAAGCGAAGATCATTCGGCGCGCCCTGGAGCTGACGCAGGAGGAATTCGCGGTTCGTTATCACATCCCGCTTGGCACGCTGAGGGACTGGGAGCAGGGCCGCGCCGAACCGGATCAACCGGCGAAGGCCTATCTAATGCTCATTGCCAGCGATCCCGATCACGTGAATCGCGTATTAAACCCAAAGCCCCGCTGAAGCGGCAGCGGGAGCCAAGACCTCGGCGCGCCGGCGTCAAATAGCAGGCGCCCAACTGCTCCGAACTGAGTGACTTGTGCATTTCAGTTGCGCTTGGAGCGCAACGGGAGGCCTGGTGTTGGCGGCACGGCAAGGTAGTGTCGGTTAGAACGGATTACTCGCCCGGTTCGCGGACATATTATTGAGGAAGAGCTCTGCGTGTCTACAGACGTCGCAGACGTATAAATCTAAGCCCCACTTGTTTAACCTACCAGCGACATGCACGTCTAGCGTAAGGTCTGAATAAATAGGATTGGCGGAGTAGTGTCCCTTTCCGCATACATGACAAAGCCACGGCAGGCTGGCGTCCAGGCGTTGGCCCGGCGACCGGAGGCCGGGGATCGCCTGATCCACCATCGTGAGCAGCTCGTCCGCCGATTTTAGACAATCCTCCTCTTCCTCCACGATGCACTTCGAGAGGATCTTGTTAACCGCCGGCATGGCCGGGTCGCCAGGGGAACAGCTCTTCTAGGTTGCTAGCGGGGCGGCGGCCCTTCGCCGTTCGATTGTAGCACCAAAGATCGAGGTTGGGCCTCCCGGAAACCATGCACCAAAGAACCTTGGCGAGCGGAAAGATGTCGAAGGTCGCGTTCACTTCTTCCAGAGCGAGACGGTGCTGGGTGTTTGCCCAACGAGCCATCCAGTCGCGACTTCCGGCACGCTCGTATGTTTCGGTCACACGGCCTTTATCATCCTTGAAGAGCACGATCCCGAAGTCTCCTAGCACGAGATGGCCGTCACTCGCGACGAAGATGTTTTCCGGTTTGATGTCGCGGTGAATTGCGCCGCCTTTGTGGATGAGAGAGACCGCTTCGACGAGCGGTCTGAACGCAAGCAATGCTTCCAATGCGCGGCCCTTGGACATGGTGATATCGCCCGCGAGTGTCCCTCGCTGGTGGAACTGCGTGACGATGAAGCCCTCGCCAAGGTTGGACGCAAGGAGCTTCAACACCGCAGGTTGGTCAGCGTTTTTTAGGGCTGTGATTTCCCTCTCTAGCCTGCCGAACGCCTTGCTTTGTTCCTGAGGGTCGGTCGGTATCTTGAAGACCTTTAACGCCCCAAGATCCTTGACATCGTCGGGTCCTCCGACGTCTATGAGCTTCGCAAGTCCCGCGCTGTCCCGAGGCGGGTGCCCGCCGCCGCTGCTCGTAAGCACGCCTGCAATCCAATTTAGCGAGTCTCGGACATGCTTAGCGCGCGCCGGGCTGCGGGCTTTATAGACCGTGCCCTGTCCGCCCTCGCCTAACGCTGGCTCTATCATCTCCCAGCCATCAAAGTTGGCCATGCAGGTTTTATCCCGGCGCGGCCGCTGGCGGACGCCAGCCTGCTAACAGGCCAGCAACGCTAAGATCTTCGTCGATTTCGGGCCAATGAATGCCCTCTCCCCGTCCTACGAGTTTGAAGTTCTGCCGTTGGTCAGCACTTGCCTTCAATAGCCGCGGGAACCACGATAGTGGGACTGAAACGGTGCGACCGTCGTCCAGTTGCACATTCAGATTCTCGTTGTCGACGGAGACGGCATTAGCTCGCGGGTGGATTTCGATGGAACTCATGCCATTTCTCCAGCCATTCCTGCTGATTCTCGACAACGAGCCGCTGCAACTGGGTCAATTCGTGAGTTCTGAAGTTGTTGTTGTTCGCTAGATCGACAGCCGCCAACCAGAACTTCGCAACGGCGTCGTCCCGCTCGATATGTACGTGTGGTGGCTCGTGACCTTCGTTGCTGTAGAAGAACACGCGATACGGTCCGACCTGCGCGATCGTGGGCATGCATGTTCAAGGCGCCTAGGACGAGTATAGCAACGTGAATTGAGAAAATTGCCCCCGCCTAAACCCTGGTAAGAGCGCCCACAATCAGCGCTACCAGGTTCCAGGCGATCAGCATCGCAAACACAACATTGATCCTGGCGAGCAGCCGCTGCCGCCCCATCCGCCAGCAGTAAACTCCCAACAGAATCGCCAGGAGCTTTACTAAGATCAAGCCGCCGATGGGGTTGGGGCCCAATTTCAAGGCTAAACGCACAAGCGGGTTCGCCTCCTCGATTCCGTTGACCAGGAAGGCTACCGTGGTCAGAAAATCCAGGACTTGCAGATAGGAGAAGTGCATCAAAGCCTGATTTAACTGGCTTGCCCCCTTCGCGGAGATATGGGTCGAGACCTCAGGCATGTGCCTTATAAGCCTAGCAGGTAAACACCTTACTGGTAAACGGTACTAAAGTCCTCGTACCTGTAGGACAAGTCTCCGACTTGTCTTGGACAAGCCAGAGGCTTGTCCTACATGGTACGCTTCAAAGTTCGACAAGTTTCGATGTCCACCACTCTGATTGAAAACAATTACGGCGCCTCGCACGTGCGGCTAATCAAGGTGCGCCGGCTACAAGATCGCCACGATCTCAAAGAACTATCCGTCGGAATTCAGTTCGAAGGCGAGTTCGAGAGCAGTTATATCACCGGCGACAACCGCAGCATCCTGCCCGCCGACACCATCAAGAACACCGTCTACGCACTCGCCAAGCTTTATACCATCGAGCAGATCGAGGATTTCGCGCAACAATTGATCAATCACTTTCTCACCGACAATTCGCAGGTGAAACGTGTTCGAGTTGAGATTGCTGAATATTTGTGGATGCGCATTCCGTTCGGCGGTAAACAGCATCCTTGGTCGTTCACGCCGGCTGGACCCGAGCGGCGCACCACCATCGTCACCGGCACGCGCGAGACGGTATTCATTGAGTCTGGAATCGAGAACCTGCAGGTGGTCAAGACTACCGGGTCCGGCTTTGAAGGCTACCTGCACGATCCGTTCACTACGCTGAAAGAGACCTCCGACCGCATTCTCGTCACCGCCGTCAAAGCCAGTTGGCTGTATTCGGACAACGAGATTCCGTTTTCCGTCTACTGGCACGGCATCCGGCAGGCTATCCTGGATACGTTCGTCGAACATGAGAGCCGGTCAATGCAGTACACGCTGCACGCCATGGCGGAAGCGGTACTGGAACGCTATGAGGACATCGCGGAGATTCACCTCTGGGTACCCAACAAGGATTGCCGGTTGGTGGACCTGGGCCTGTTCGGTTTGGAGAACAAAAACGAGGTCTTCGCGCCCGCGGAGGAACCATTCGAGTTGATTGAAGCGCGGCTGAGGCGGGAGACTCTGGACTGAACTGATTTAATGGAACTTCGCGAACTGTAGTTTCGTCTTTCACTGTTAACCATGAGCTGGCGTGACCAATTTGCTAAACCCTCCGGAGCGATGGGCTGGATTGCGGGACAACTGATGGCCATGAAAAACGGCCATCGCAGCACGTGGGTGTTCTCGCTGCTTGATCTGAAACCGACGGACCGTGTGCTAGAGATCGGGTTTGGACCGGGTACCGATATCGCCCACGCCAGCCGCGCGGCCGCATTCGTGGCCGGCGTGGATCATTCGGACGTGATGGTACGGATGGCATCCGGCCGGAACGCGCAGGCGATCAATGAAAAAAGGGTGGAGCTGAAACTGGGTTCGGCTGCCCAACTCCCGTATCCGGAAGACCACTTCGACCGGGTTTACGCGATCAATGCCGCCCAGTTTTGGAAGGACTCTGTGAAGACCCTCACTGAAGTGGGACGAGTCTTGAAGCCTGGCGGATGGGTGGTGCTCGCCGTGCAGCCTCGCAGCAAGAATGCTACGGAGGAAACTTCGCGGCAAGCCGGAATCGGCTTGTCCAAGTCCCTCGCATCTGCTGGTTTTGAGGACGTCCACACCGAAATGCATCAGATGCCGCCGGTACCCACGGTGTGTGTGCTAGGCCGCCGCCCGGCGTTGTCCACGCGCTAAGGCGGATTCTTGATTTTTGTCCCCTCACTTACGTGCGGGGCTACACTTGCGTTCGGCGATCCTCTGTAGTCCCGCGCGTTAGCAAGGGGACGAGCTCAGTCGCCCGAGACGCGGCGTGGGCTGCCGTAGGAAAACCAAGTCATCGCGTTGGTTTTGAGAACCCGCCAATTCGTTCGCAACACCGATAACCCAAGCATCAGCGCGATCACAATCACCGCGCAAACTGCGCATTCGATGTTGCCGAGCGTTTCCTTCCATGATCCGAACCACCGGCCGTATACCAGCTCAATGTGCACCCAGTACACCAGCAGTGAAGTGGTGCCCAGTTGCCGGATCCAGCTCCACGAAGCCGCGCCCACAGCATACTCGGTCCAGACGAAAGTGAAAGTGAGGAACAGCATCACCACGCCCAATTTGATAATGATCAAGCCCGGACTGTTGAGCCAAAAGTCGGATTTGGGATAAAGCGAGTACGGCAAGTTTGAGAAATACTGGCCGCCAAGAATCAGAGCAAAACCGGCCAGCGTTCCCCACTGCATCATGCGATTCATTTGTTCCGGCTTCGCCAGCCGCAGCGCGCTGCCGATGCTCAGCCCGAACGCGATAAATGCGGCCCAGGGAAAGAACGCGAAGTATTGAAAGCTGGGAACAAAATAGGCCGAGATCTGCGGGGGCAGCCAGCGCCAATCGATTGCTGAAACCAGCGGCGCGACGATCGCAATCGCCAGGCCCAATCCGGCGCACAGCCGTACCCGATCCACGGTAGTGAAAATCGCCATGATCGACATCAGAGCGATGGCGAAACCCATGCAGTTGAGAATGTCCACCTTGAACAGATCGGTCCACGGACTTTGCGGATAGGCGAACAGCCAGAGTTGCAAACGAAACAGGAACGCGAGCGAAAACAGATAACCAGCTCGTCTCAGCGCGGCGCCCCAGCGAGCCATGGGAGCTAGCCCCTGCCGTTCGCGGCGGTCCATCAGAAATGCCAGCGTGATGCCTGTGAGAACCAAGAAAATCGCGGGTCCGATGCCGCCCATGAATTGAGACAGCATGAACGGCCCGTCCGTCCTCAGATCCGTTCGATTGAAAGAATGGAAGACGTGACCCTGCAGCATGATCACTACGGCCAAACCGCGCGCGCAATCCAAAAAAGTGAGCCGTCCGCTCGAACTGCGATTGTCTCGGGTCGACACTTCCTGTGCCGATGTGTTCTCGATAGCTATCATTTTCCTGGATACTCAGTTTTAAACCCTCGCGCGGGCTTAAGTTGCAGCGCGCCGGGCGGCAGAGGTTGATTCGTCTTCAGTTCAGTGTAGGTTATAACGCGGTAATCTCCCGACGGTGCTGAAATCTTTTCCTGAACCGGGTAAGGATCGCCGGTCTCCGGAATCCACAATTCCACCTGTCTTACATATAGACGCGCTTCGGCAGTCTTTGGGATCAAAAGAAGTCGAATAGTTTGAATACCTTCGAAGCCCTTCACGGTGGCAGTCCTCAGTACGCTCACATCATAGTCCTTTGCAAGCGCCGTGCCGGAAGTGCCGAAACCGATCATTAAGAACTGATCTAACTGTTCCCCGTGCTTGCCGAGGTCGAACTCCTGGACCGTGTTGATCTTGGGATAGTAAAGGCTCAGCTTGCGATTTTCGAAGGAAACGGAGCGTTTGTCGGGCGTCAGGAAATTGATCAGGCCGCGTACCTCGCCTGCTCCAACCTTTTGCATCACCACGGTACCCGTTTCGGTACTGTCATCGCTGATCACGTCGGTGTGGACGAGGTTCGTGACACGTGCCGTCATGTTCTTAAATTTAATAGCCGCTTTGTCCATGCGGGCCAGGATCGTGGCCTTCGGACCATCCGGCGCGGCGGACAATTTGATCAAGAACAGAAGAATGGTAAAAGCGCGTGATCGCATTTTCGATAAAACGGATTCCAGAGAGCGGTGACAGCAGCTATGGCGTGGTGAACGCCATATATCCTTTGACTTCTTTTTCGGAATCGACGATCGGTTCCAAACGAACGACGTTATACTTCTTTCCGGTGCGCGCCCGGAGCAGAGCGCTGGCGCGTGCGGTCCGTTGCGCTTCTGGAATATCACCCAGTTGCTCGGAATCCATCCAGAACACATTCGAACCATGTTCGGCGGGGAGCATAACGATGCTGCTGGCTCTGGGTTGATCACGGAATACCTCTCGCGGAGTAAGAAAAATGAAAGCGAGAATCAGACCCACCATCACGTCATACTGCCAGCCGGCGCGAGGATAATCCCAGAACAGGAAACGCTTCACGCCGCTGACGGGACTAGCCATATACTGTACTAGTTTAGCATGCCCGTTTCTGGTTTCTTGTTTCTGGTTGGCGTGACGCGCGATGATTTATCAACGGTACTTGCGCAGCACGGCCAGAACTCGGCCCTGGATCTGCACTTCACTGGCGTCGACGATGATCGGTTGCATCGCGGAGTTGGCGGGCTGTAGCCGGATGCGGCCACCCGGCTCATGGTGCAGGCGTTTGAGCGTAGTCTCGTGGCCGCCCACCAGCGCCACTACGATTTCACCGTCGTTCGCCTGTTGGGTTCGTTCCACCAAAACGTAGTCGCCGCTCATGATGTGATCTTCAATCATCGATTCGCCGCTGACCTCGAGCGCGAACGTGTCGCCTTTGCCCGCGAAATCGGCGAACTGCAGCGTGTCTTGTCCTTCGATGGCTTCCACAGGTGAACCCGCCGCGATTCTGCCGGCAAGTGGGATCTCCGTGGCGTGAAGCGCCTGCCGGTTCTTCCTGCGTTCCTGGACATATTTCGATGACACCTCCAGCGAGCGGCTCTGGTTGAACAATCGCCGCAGATAGTTGCGGGATTCAAGCGCCTGGATGTGCTTGTGAACCGTGGCGAGCGAAGCCAGCTTCAGCCCTTGCGCCAGTTCTTCATAACTCGGGCTGTACCCGTTCTGTTCGACGAAGTCCGCGATGAAATCCAGGACCTCTTTCTGCCTCTTGGTGAGCGCCATAGTTCTATTGTGGGCGAAGAAAAGGGGAACGTCAAGTGGCAGATGAACCAGAAATGCGCCACAATTGGATTTCATGCCAATCCTGGATCGAAAGCCGTGAAAACGCGCGTCTCCCTGTTCGTAACCTGCATCGTCGATCAGGTGTTCCCACAAGTCGGCATAGCGATGACCCAGGTGCTGGAGCGGCTCGGCTACCCGGTGGATTTTCCGGCGGCGCAAACCTGCTGCGGCCAGCCGGCATTTAATAGTGGGTATCCCGAAGAGGCGGGCATTGTCGCGCGGCACTTCCTCAACACCTTCCGCGATTCCGAATACATCGTGGTCCCCTCCGGCTCCTGCGCGTCCATGATCGTGCACCACTACACGGACATCTTTGCTAATGAACAGAAGACGCTGGAGCAGGCACGCAGCATCGCGCCCCGAGTTTGGGAATTTTCGCGATTTCTGATCGAGGTTGCGGGCGTCGAGGATGTCGGCGCAAGCTTCGATGGCGTGGTCACTTATCACGATAGTTGCCACTCGCTGCGCGAGATGCACATCAAAGAGGGCCCGCGCAGGCTGCTCAGCAAGGTCCAAGGCCTGACGTTGCGTGAAATGGAACCCGCGGAGGAATGCTGCGGATTTGGCGGGACGTTCTCGGTCAAGTTCCCGGAAGTTTCCGGAGGCATGGCACGCACCAAGATCGAGTCGATTCTCAAAACGGAAGCCGGAACGGTGGTCTCCGTCGATTCCAGTTGCCTGATGCAGATCCAAGGCGCGATCGATCGCGCGCGGTTGCCAATTCGCACAATGCATCTGGCGGAAGTTCTGGCGGGGAGATGAGCGCGTGACAGGCCAGCCATCGGAAACCATCAATCAAACCCTTGGCGACGCGCGGCTTCAGCTCGCCATCTACTCGGCCACCAATCGGCTGATGACGCACCGTGCCGGTGCGGTTCGCGCAGATCTGCTGCCCGATTATCAGGAACTTCGAACTGAGGCGAATCAGCTCAAGAAGCACACCATCGAACATCTGGATCATTATCTGGAGCTGTTTGAAAAGAACGTTATCGCGCACGGTGGAAAGGTGGTGTACTGCTCGGACAGCCAGGAAGTGGCCGACTTCGTACTCGGGCTCGCCAAGGAGCGTGGCGCGCATCTGATCGTCAAATCGAAATCGATGACGACTGAGGAAATCCACTTCAACGAGCGCCTGGAGAAACATGGGCTCGAAGCGGTGGAAACGGATCTCGGCGAGTACATCCTGCAGCTCGCGCACCAGCGTCCGTATCACATTGTGGCGCCGGCCTTGCATTTGACTCGCTATGATGTCGCCGAGATCTTCAGCAAGAACCTGGGCGTGGAGAACGAGGTGGTGATCGAAAAGCAGACCAAGATCGCGCGGGCGGCTTTGCGTGAGAAATTCTTGCATGCCGATATCGGAGTGACCGGCGCTAATTTCCTGGTGGCGGATTCAGGCGCGGTAGTGGTAGTGGAGAACGAAGGCAATGCGCGCTTAACCACGTCGGCGCCGAAGATTCACATCACGGTGGCTGGGATCGAAAAGCTCATCCCACGCGCGCAGGACCTGGGCGTGTTCTTGACGCTGCTGGGGCGTAGCGCTACCGGCCAACCGCTCACGGTTTATACGTCATTTTTATCCGGGCCGCGGCGGAACGGTGAAATCGATGGTCCGGATGAATTCTACGTGGTGCTGCTCGACAACGGCCGCACTAAACTTCTAGCTGATCCCGAGAAGCGCCAGTCGCTGTACTGCATTCGCTGTGGTGCGTGCCTGAATCATTGCCCGGTGTATCGCAAAATCGGCGGGCACAACTATCCGTGGGTTTATTCCGGTCCCATTGGAGCCATCATCACGCCGCAATTTCACGGTGTGCTGAAGGATCCCTGGCTTCCGTTCGCATCCAGTTTGTGCGGCGCGTGCGCCGAAGTCTGTCCGGTCAAGATCGAAATTCCGAAGCTGTTATTGAAGCTGCGCTCGGAAGTGACGGACGCCCAGCGGCGCCAAGGCGTGGGCGGTGTGGAGCGGTTGGCGTTCGGAATCTGGGCCTGGGTGATGACGCATCCACGGATTTACCTGATGCTGGCGCGCATCGGAGGGATCTTCTTGCCATTGCTGCCTAAGGTGGGGCCGTTAGGGAAGTGGGCCAGCCAGCGCGAGGTTCCAAAGCTTGCCAAGACCAGCTTCCACCAATGGTGGAAAGCGCGCGAGGTGCCCAAGTGAACTCGCGCGAAGTAGTTCTTGGGAACGTGCGCAAGGCTTTAGATAGGGCCGCAGGCCTACTCCCGACCACTCTCACGGCCCCAAGGCTAAAGATCCCTATCTTGGATCGCGGCCGGTATACCACTCTTTTCGGCCAGAATTTCGAAAAGCTCGGGGGAAAATCATTTTTTGTGCGGGAGCCTCGCGAGGTTGCTCCTATCCTCTCGGAGTTGTTGCAAGGAAAGCGGGCGGTGGCTTCGAATGCCCCTTTTCTGGCAGCCTGCGGCATTACAGGACTTCCGCAGGTTCAATCCGGATTCACCGATCGTGAAGCGCTCCGCGCGGCTTGTGTCACCGCGGACGTTGGAATTACGAGCGCTGACTATGCACTGGCTGAAACCGGGACTCTGGTGATGTTGTCGAGTCCCGAAGAGCCTCGCCTGATATCACTGCTCCCGCCAGTGCATATCGCCGTGTTTCCTCAGTCGAGGATGCTGGCGAATCTGGACGAGTTGCTGGCCGTTCTTCCCAATCCAGCCGAACAAACCAGCTCGATGGTATTAATCACCGGACCCAGCCGCACTGCCGACATCGAGCAGATTCTGGTGCGCGGCGTGCATGGTCCGGGTGAGATCTACGCGGTGATCGTGTAGCGCAAGCCTCCGGCTTGCCTGGCAAGTCGGAGACTTGCCCTACGGGGACGGGGACGAGGATTTTGCTGGGATCCTGATCAACACATACGCGATGCTCGCGAAGCCGATCAGCGACAGCCATCCGCCCCAGGCCGGATAAAAGCTGAAGGTTGCGAAGCTC
Organism: Bryobacterales bacterium; assembly: GCA_003162425.1. Taxonomy (GTDB): domain Bacteria; phylum Acidobacteriota; class Terriglobia; order Bryobacterales; family Bryobacteraceae; genus Palsa-89. The sequence goes on from PMOK01000107.1 coordinate 17,248, forward strand.
GGAACTTTGGCTAGGAACAAAACGGCCAGCAGAATCCCGACAATGGCTTCGCCTGCGATCAAGCCGGAAGCTAGCAGCGTTCCTTTTTCCTCGAAGTTGAGCTTTTGCTCGGCATTCAGCCTGCGCGCGGCGCGGTCGGCGATCAACTTGATCAGGCCGCCCACGAAAATGGCTGACGAGGTATCGAAGGGAAGATACATTCCCACGGCGACCAGCATTGGAGAGCGCGCGCCGAACAGCAGCAACGCCACGCCGAATGCTGCGCCAATCGCAATCAAACCCCAGGCCATTTGTCCTCCGACAATCCCTTTGGCCAGTTGCGCCATCAGGCCGGCTTGCGGGGCAGGGAGGGCGCGTCCACCGATACCGCCAGTTGCGAGATTCGCCTCGTGCAGCGCGATGATCGGACCCATCAGAAAGAACGCCAGCAGGATGACTGAGATTATCTCGACCAGCTCCATCTTCCAAGGAGTTCCGCCTAACAAGTGCCCGGCTTTCAAATCCTGAATCAACGAACCGGAGACCGAGCATGCGACGCAAACAACGGCCGCCACTCCAAGCACGGCGGCAACTCCGGCCAGGCCTGTGACACCGATGGTCAGCATCACTAACGCCGCGATGATCAACGCCGCTAGAGTCAATCCCGAGAGCGGTTGGTTTGAGCTGCCCACTAAGCCGACCAGGTAACCGCCAATCGCCGACAGAAGGAAACCGGTGATGCTCATGATCACAGCGGCGACGATGGCCGCAACCCATCCGTGGGTGAAGTAATAATAGATGGCCGTGATCGGGACCATTAGAACTAACATGCAAAGCACCACCCAGCGAGCCGGAATGTCGCGCTCCGTGCGATCCAGCAACTTGCCTTCGTGCGCGGCTTTTGTGGAAGCGGTGAAGATGCCGCGCAGTGAGCTCGCGAGCGAGGACCGCATGGAGAACATGGTGCTGGCCGCGCCCACCAGCATGGTTCCCACCGCGATGGGCCGGACCACGTTATACCAGACCGAAAACGCGGCCGTGGCTGGATCGGTGGTCCCAATGCGCCGCGGCAAATCGGGATCGAAGAACAATAGCAGCGGGATCAGTATCCACCACGCGATGACGCCGCCGGCAACGTTGACCGAGGCGAGTTCAGGTCCGATGATGTAGCCAATTCCGATCAGCGCGGGCGAAAGGCTGGGCGTGGACCACGGGATTCCGCCGAAATGCGTGACATCGCCGATGGGCTGCTTCTCGAAGTTGAAATGCTTGATAACTGACTTGGGGAAAGCCAGGAAGCCTTCTACGTACTCTTGGAAAATCTGGATTCCTTTGTCGGATTTCAGAATCTGGATGAGGCCGCCAAACGCCATCGCGCCGAAGATATAACGCGGGGCATCGCTAGCGCTGGCTTCGCCGGCCTTGACGATTTCGTAACTGGCCACGCTCTCAGGCCACGGAAGCGGCGCATCCACGCACAGAGGCCGGCGCAGAAGAATGATGAAAAATACGCCGATCAGTCCGCCCACCAGCAGCACCAGCGTGGCTTCCCAATAGTGCGCGCGCAGATCGGTCCAGAGCCGATGGCCATCTATTTCCACCATCATGAACGCGGGGATGGTGAAGATTGCCCCGGCCACCAGAGCCTCGCCCACCGAAGCGGCGGTACGGGTGATGTTTTGCTCCAGGATGCCACCGCGAAACGCGGGAATGCGGAACAGCGCCATCGCGATTACGGCTGCAGGAATTGTTGCGGCCACAGTTTGGCCGGCGCGCATGCCGAGATACGCGTTCGCGGCTCCGAAAACAAATGCCAGGAAGATCCCGAGGCCGACCGCTTTCACGGTCATCTCGCGGGGCGATTGGTTAGCGCCGTTCTTCAATCAAGCAATGGTATCAGGTAAAGCTCATTTTCGCTTCGCCGGCATGCCGAGAGTGGTCAGTTTCTGGTTAATCGTAAGTCGTGGCGCGCGCACTCTTGCATGCCGTGTTCGCACTCTTAGGAACACCTGCACGCGGATAAGCTCCAGGCGTTCACACGAGTGTGAACGCTGCACGCATGAGTGCGCGCGCTACATCCGTCACTTAACCGTGTCGCTTTTTTTGACGGCTTTCTGATCGCGGCCACCCTGATGCAGGATTACGTACGCGCCATTTTCGTCCTTGCCAAATTCGAGCTGGGCATCCACCACCCTCAGAAAGAACATCGTTTCGGACTGAGCGTATATCGGAATTTTGCCTTGACCAGTGAGCTGGGTCATGAGCTGATTTCCATCCAGGGTGATCATCAAATTGATTTTCGGAGCAAGCTCGTAGGTCCCGACATAGCGGGCCAGTTTTTCCGCAGGCAGAGTGATTTCCTTGCGCTCGGTGATCAGTTGCACCGGCTGGCCGTGAGCCAATGCCCCGAGTTTCCCGGCGATGTCGCTTGCCGGTCCATTCAGGTTACCGAGCACGACGACGGTAAGTTGATCCTCGGGATAATACGCCAGGTGTGTGTTGAAGCCCTCGATTCCACCGCCATGGTCGATTACTTTATGCCCACCGGTAGTGTGCACGCCGAGTCCGAATGCGTAGTCCTCCTTGAAGGGCGTGGTCATCTTCTGCAGTGACGCCGCTGAGAGCACCTTGCCTCCAAACAGACCGCGTTCCCAGCGCAGCAGGTCTTCGGTGGTGGAATAGAGCGACCCGGCTGAGAACGGGATGCTCATGTGGATGAAACCCGCGTTGACTGGGCCGCCCTCACCGGGTGTGTACCCGGCGGCACGATGCGGGATGATTTTGGAATTGGAATCGTAGCCGGAATCCTTCATGCCCAAAGGTGTGAAGATGTTTTCCTGCACGAAAGTTGCATAGCTCTGTCCACTGATCTTCTCGATCAGATAACCGAGCAGCACGTATCCGGAATTACTGTAGCTCCATTTCTCGCCAGGTTGGAAATCGAGCGGTTTATCTCGGAAGCGCGCGACCAGTTTCTCCGGTGTGGTTTCGAAGGGCTCCGTCTGTTTGTAGTCGGGGAAACCTGTGAAGCTTGGAATACCGGAGGTGTGCGTCAGCACGTGGAAGATGGTGACTTTGTCCCACGCGGCTGGTGCATCCGGCATGTACTTCTTCACCGGGTCCTCAACTTTCAGTTTTCCGCGCTCCTCGAGCAGCAGGATAGATGCCGCCGTGAATTGCTTTGTCACCGATCCCAGGCGGAATTTGGTGGAAGGGGAGTTGGGGATGTCCCATTCGAGGTTGGCCATCCCGTAGCCTTTGCTGAACAGGACGTCCCCGCCACGCGCCACCAGCACGGTGCCCATGAAAGTCTTGGCGGAGACATACGATTGGACGATCTGGTCCATGCGCGACACGTCTTGTGCTCGGGCAAGGACCAGAATTGAAATGAAAAGGACGAATCGTTGAAACATCGGTTTGATTCCTTGTCCCCTTGCTTACGCGCGGGGCTACATCCCAACGTCTGCATCCACCGGTGTTATGTGCTTGCGCTGTAGCCCCGCACGTGAGTGAGGGGACAAACTTACCTAGTGATCGCGGCCGCGCCCACCACCACCACCGCCGCCACC